>CANGBT010000039.1 GCA_947452135.1 Burkholderiales bacterium | reverse complement strand
GCCTTCACGTTGCGGCCGAGGTACAGGAGTGGCTCAGCCATTTCCCAGATCTCGATGTCGCCCATGTCGCCTTCTGGGTTCCAGATGGCAGCAGCGTGGTTCAAGCCGTCCTTGAGAGCGCAAGCGCCGGTACCGCAGGACGAAGCTTCAAAGCTGTTCACAGCGTGAATTTCGCCGTCCTGATTGATACCGCCACCTTGCAGCCAGTTCGAGGTGTTCGCATTGCCTGCATTCACTTCCTCGAGGTAGCCACGGCTGAAGTAGGACTGGCTCAGACCGCGCCACAGCGCCGACCAGCCAGACACCAAGAAGTGCCAGGCGTAGGCGTGACCCGTGCGACGGTCGTCCGGGTTGCACCACGTGCCCTTAGGCATGTGCAGCTCGGTCGCGAGGTACGCACCATCATTGATACGCTGGGTTGGGACCAACGTCTGGCACATTGCCACCCACAGGCCGCTGGTGAAGGCGACATGGTGAGCGTTGAATGTGTGCCAGCCCCAACGGCTTGCGCCTTCGAAGTCAAGACGCCACTTGCCGTCTTTGTGGATCGTCATCTCGACAGGCGAATGCATGATGCTGTCAAGCTTGGCGAACTTCGACGACACACCCACGTCGTCGTGAGCGTACGGCACGTCAACAAACGCCACCTTGCGATAAACGCCAGGCACGCACATGGCCTTGATACGCATGATCAGGCCTTGACGACCCTCTTCAATCACTTCGTGGCAGAAGGCTTCGTAGTTCTCGATACCGTCCGCGGCGATGACTTCGTGAACGAGTTCACGGATCATGTGGCAGCCGGCGATACGGGTCTTCTCGTCCAGAATCCAGTACTTAGGGGTACGAACCGAACGTTGGCTCTCATGCAGCCAGTCACGCAGCGGGGTGTCGTTCACACCGGTCTTGCGGCAGGTGATCATGTAGCCGTCGCCAAAACGCGAAACTTGTCCGGTGTTCATCGAACCAGGCGAAACGGCGCCCGTGTCGATCACGTGAGTCACGCCACCCACCCAGCCAATCAGACGACCTTCGTGGAAGATCGGAACGATGGTCTGGATGTCGCATGGGTGCACGTTGCCGATGGCGCAGTCGTTGTTGGTGAACATGTCACCGTCAGCGATGCCTGGGTTGGCTTCCCAGTTGTTTTCGCACATGTACTTGATCGCAGCGCCCATCGTTCCGCAGTGGATGATGATGCCGGTCGAGGTCAAGATGCAGTCGCCCACCGCGTTGTACAGCGTGAAGCACAATTCGCCTTCTTGCTCAACGATAGGGCTGGCAGCGATCTTCTTGGCGGTTTCACGAGCGTGAACCAAGCCACCACGCAACTTCGAAAACAACTTTTCGTAGCCGATTGGATCGCTATCACGCAGCGCCAATTTGGTCAGGCCGTTGTAGTGGCCAGTTTCCTTGGTGCGGGCGAGCATCTCATCGCGCTGCTGCTTCAAGGTCTTGCCGTTCTTCAAAAGATCGGCAAAACCAACTTCCTTGTTACTCATCATGTTCATGGTTGTTTCTCCTTACTTGACTTCAATGAGGTGGAACAGGCGGTGCTTGTCAACACGGGTTGCGAAGCCGTTTGGAACGACGAAGGTTGTCGCATCAGACTCGATGATCGCAGGGCCGGTGATGTAGTTGCCAGCCTTGAGAGACTCCATCTTCCAGATCACAGCGTCCACCCACTTCTTGTGGCGGTAGAACGGACGGGTGCCGAGGCGGGCATTTGCTGGAGGCGTTGGACCTTCGTCCGGATCCTCAGGCAACACCGGCTTTTGGGTCGCCACAGTACCGCGCAAGATCGCGCCGGTAACCGAGTATCCCAGCTCAGGCGAACGTGCTGAATTAGCGTAAACGCGACCATAGGTGGTCTCGAATGCCTCGACGATCTTGTTCCAGTCGGCAGCGGTAGCGGCCTTGGCAACTGGGGAGATGATTTCGAGGTCGTTCAGTTGACCCATGTACTGCATCTTGTAGCCAGGGATCAGGAGCACGTCTTCAGGCTTGAAGCCGTTGATCACGAACTCTTCGATCACCTTGACCGACAGCGTTTCCCAAGCTTCTTGCAGCGTCTTGCAAGCAGCTGCCTTGTCGGCATCAGGAGCAAGTTCCGGCACGCCCAGGTCAACCGACTTGTCGTAGCGGTATTCGAAGTCAGCGCAAGCGCAGCCGAAGGCGGAGAAGCCTGCAGCCCATGCTGGAACAACCACGTCCTTGAAGCCCACGCCTTGCGTGTAGCCATAGGTGTGGACCGGGCCGGCGCCGCCGTACGAGAAGCAGGTGAACTCGATCGGGTTGTAGCCGCGAGCGCTGATGTTTGCGCGGAGGTACTCGCTCAAGGTCAGGTCGAGCAGCTCGATCACGCCAGCCGCTGCGTCTTCAACCGAGAGGCCCAGCGGATCAGCCACTTGCGCCTTGATGTGGTCGCGTGCGCGCTGAACGTCGAGCTTGATCGCACCGCCCAGGAAGTTCTCTGGATTCAGGTAGCCCAAAACCACGTGGCAGTCAGACACCGACACAGTGGTCAGGCCGCTTTCTGGCCAGCAGGTACCAACGCGATAGCCTGCGCTGTCAGGGCCCAGCTTGATGGACTTGCTGTACGGGTCAATGCGCACGAAGCTACCAGCGCCTGCACCCACCGAGTCCATGGCCACCAAAGGCAGCGACAGAACCAGACGAGCCATGTCAGGGTCAGACTTGATTGCGAAGTTGCCCTTGGTGATCAGTGCCACGTCGAAGCTGGTGCCACCGATGTCCGAGCAAGCAATGTTCTCGTCGCCGAGTGCATCGCCCAACAGCTTGGACCCGATCACGCCGCCGATTGGACCCGAAACGATAGTACGCGACAGCTCCTTTGCCTTCCAGCTGATGGTGCCGCCGTGCGTAGCCATCACGCGCAGAGCGAACTTGGCGCCGTGCTTCACGAAGCGGTCGGCCACGAGCTTGAGCGTTGCACGCGACGGTTCTGCGCCGTAGGCTTCCAGAATCGTCGTGTTCATACGGTGGCTTTCCTTGCGCGAAGGATAGTAGTCAACCGACGCAAACACAGGAATCGTCGAGCCCATCTTGGCAAGCTCTTCCTTGACGATGTCACGAGCGCGTTGCTCGCTCGTGCCGTTCTTGTGAGCCTGCAGGAAGCAGATCACGATGGCCTTGGAACCGGCATCGACCAATTCCTTGATCGCAACGCGCACTTCGTCTTCACGAAGCGGAATCACGATCTTGCCCTGAACGTCTGTACGCTCTGCGACACCACGGGTGCGCGAAATTGGCACCAATGGCTCGTCGTACTTGTGGGTATTCAAGTGAATACGGTCCTCGAGGGCGTATCCAAGGTAGCTCTGCAGAGCCCGGCCCATCGAGTGAACCTGCTCAAAACCACGATTGCACAGCAAGCCAACGTCAAGGCCCTTGCGCTGCAACACGCGGTTCAACATGGCAGTGCCCGAATAGACGCACGTCACCAACTCAGGGTAAACATCATCAACCGTACGACCCCAGTGCGCCAGAGCATCAACTGATGAGTTGTAGATCGCCAAGGATTCATCTGCGGGGTTACTTTGCGCCTTACCGACCACAAACCGCCCGTCAGCACGAACAAAGAATGTGTCAGTCATGGTGCCGCCGGCATCAATGCCCAGCACCTGAACCGACGAATTTTCCGTTGTCATCTCCACGTCTCCATAAAAAAAGCAATCTGGTCTACGCCAATAGCCCTTACGGGCCCGAAATTACTGAACGATCTGACTGAGATCGAACGGTGTTCCCACCGCAAGGATGATGCCAGTCAGGCGCCAGCCCCAAAATATCACCGCAACTTGTTGTTTCTCATCAAGTTTTCCCTCTGTACGGCGTGTGCCTCGAAGCTGTCCGTTACTTCCATCCGGATGGAAGCCGGACGCCCAAAGCACAAACCGTTCGCCTTCCGGTCGGCGGATTCAGCCTCCCGGGACATCCGTCAAGCCTTCGCGCTCGGTCGGGCACTCACCTCGCCCTGCCAGCGGAGAAGGTTCTTGCAAGCTGCTGGAATCTTGATATCGGACCAGCCCGCAAACTCGATACTGCAAAAAAGTGTGCAATCGGCAAGAGTGAATTGATCGCCGGCGATGAACCGATTGTTTTCGAGTTGCTCGTCAAACTTGGTGAAGAAATTTGCGAGGCGCATTTTTCCACGCTCGATCAGAGCCGGTATCTGGGGAACCGGACCCGCAAAGCCAGGGAGCCCGCGATCCTTGAAAGCCTCAGCGGTGTTACGGAACACTTCGCCGGCAGCCATCATTCCTTCGTCGAACGCCCTGCGCTCCCACATGTCGACAATCGCCTTTTCATAGGGATCACGACCCAACATCGGCGGGTTTGGGTAGATTTCTTCAAAGTAACGGCATATTGCGATTGATTCACCAATCTGCCGGCCATCGTCGAGCTCCAACATCGGAACCATGGCCTGCGGAAATTTCGCAACATAGTCTGGCCTGAGGCGTAGATTTTCGCCGGAAACCTGAACAATCTCTATATTCAGACCCTTCTCAACGAGAAACATGCGAAGTCGCTTTGGATTAGGCGCCGCGGCCCAGTCATAAATTTTCATTTGGTGTCTCCTTTCGAAAAAAATTACTTAATGTTGTTATTCAAGTCAGCAACCAGGCAAAGTAGGCCTAGCCATCCAACCCTCCAAGGTCTGCGCCTTTGTATTTCTCGTTTCTTGCCAGATATTTTTTTGTGTAGTCAATCAACGCGGCCTCGAAGGCGACGTCTCCTGACTTCATGCTTGCTATGTAGTACTGCCAGAAGTCTGCCCCGCTAGAAGCATTCAAAACAGAAGCTGGCTTCATTACAAAAAAATCATCCTCCGCCTTGGTCCGAACTTTATAGTGCCCATCAAGGACATGCGGCGCCGCGTAGGAGAATATTATTCTTGCCATTCGCACACATTCCTCAGCTTGCTCACGAAGAACTACCGAAAAAGGCGAATGCAAACTCATTCCTTGCGGCTCAATACCAACGAAAAGCGAAGGCTCACTGGGATTTTTTGACTCAATCAGCGACTCAACAAATATCGAAATAGTCTCCCGACTTGATGGATCACGTAACAACCAAGGAAAAACGGCAGCCGCGATCTTTTTAGAGTAGTCTTGAAAATTAAGTCGCACCCGAGTTGAAATCTCTGTATCTCTTACATTTCGACCCAATGCATCGAACGCCTGAACGGCCTTACCAATTTCTTCAATGGAAGCAGCCGCCAAAAAATAGGCGCGTGAGAAATGATTATTAGACAACAAAAGCGCAGCCTCGTATTGCAATTCTCGTGAATTATCAACCGCCGCCTTTCGATATCCCTTTAGCAATGTAGAGGTAAGTGTATAGCCGGACGTTTTTTTACCAGACACAAACACAGCTCCGTTCATTTTTTTCAATGGTTACTTAAAAAACTGCGGGAAAATGATCTCTGACTATGGAGTTGAAATGGGCCTCTTCCAAACCTCGATCGTCCGAGTTCCTAGTGCCGCAGGCCCCACGCCAGTCTGGGGCTCTAAACATTAGCAAGATACGAACCTGATGGTGGAGGAACTTGGTTGCCCGAAGGGCTCAGTCTGTGCGAGGTGCTCCGTGGGATTCAATGCCGCGAACCCTGAGCGGACACGATCCCTCAAAGAAAAACGCCGAGCGTCCACCACTCAAGGCTCTGTCGACTCCAGGACGTGATCCACCCGCTTGGATGCATACGATGAGGTGCCCATGCGGCGCCTCACTACACCCCTGGATGCAACTCGACTGCCGAGATCGGGCTGTCGTGCCCTGCCGACCCGATATCAAATTTCTTCAGCTTCACATACAAAGTGCTTTTAGCGATACCAAGTTCCCGAGCAACTGCCGTCATGTTGCCTTTTTGGCGATCAATCATCGCGATGATGGTGTCTTTTTCGGCTTGCTCGAGGCTCTTCGCCACCAGGCTTGGCTCGCAAACTAGCGCTCCGGGCCGATCCTCCGTGGCGAGGTTGCGCAGCTCAATCGGCAAAGAATCAACCGTGAGCACCTGGTCAGCGCTCATCAACATGGCCCGTTCAAGGACATTTCTCAATTCACGCACATTGCCCGGCCAGTCACTTCGAAGAAGTAAATTTTGGGCTTCATCACTGAGAACCGGTCTTGGCACCCCATGCTGCTTGGCAAGTTTTTCCAAGAAATAATCTGCAATGGCTGGAATGTCCTCTAGACGGTCCCGAAGCGGTGGCACGTTGATCGCGGCAACCGCGATCCGGTAATACAGATCCATACGGAACCGGCCTTCGGACACATCTTTGCGCAGATCGCGGTTCGTCGCTGCGACCAAGCGGAATGAGACCTTGCGCGCCTTGTTCTCCCCTAAGCGGAAGATTGCGCCATCTTCGAGGACCCTGAGAAAGTGCGGTTGGAGGTCCAAGGGCATCTCACCGATTTCGTCCAGGAAGAGCGTACCGCCACTCGCGGCCTCTATTTTCCCCACCATACCCCCCCGACGCGCACCGGTGAACGCGCCTTCGGCGTAGCCGAACAACTCGCTGGTCAATAACTCTCGCGAGAAAGCTCCGCAGTTCAAAGCAACGAACGGCGCTTCGGTGGACGCCCCTGCACCATGAATTGCGTGAGCGAACACGTCTTTTCCGACACCGGTTTCACCGAGCAGCAGTATGGGGACATTGGACTTGGCAAGCCGTTGCGCGCAACTGACCGCTTCCAGCAGCTTGGGCGAAGTGCCGATCACTCGACCGAAAGATGGGCTCCCAGCAAGCGAGTTCTTAACGGGAACACTTTCTGCACGGCGTGGGCTCAACTGTGAACTCCGGTTCGGAATCGTCAATATTGAACCCAGTTTTTGACCGTTTTCAATGATTGGTTCAAGCCAATCATCGTTCAGCCAATCGGGAAAACTCGCACGCGTATCGCCCTTGAATGAAGCGGGTATCTTCAGCTTTGACAACTCAATCGGACCGCTCATCCGGCCTGCGCTACTCAGGGAATTCAGTGCGGCCTGCGCCCGGTCTGAGGCCTTGATGGGGTTTCCCCGTCGGTCCAGCAAAATGACCCCATCCGACGTGGAACCACCGACTCGTGAAACACACAAGTCCAGCAGGCGATAACGCAGCTCCATCTCACGCCGTGCCAGTCGGCTTTCGATCCGGCTTGCTGTTGTGACGACCAGCGCAAGGCTGTGTCGGTTGTAGGTGGAGTTGAGCCCAGACACGTCCACGACGCCTAGGATGCTGTTGTCATAGGGGTCTCGGACAACGGTGGCCGAACATGTCCACCGTTTGATGCCAGCGCAATAGTGCTCGGCCGAATGAATCTGAACCGGTTGCCCGATCGCCAGCGCTGTACCGATTGCGTTGGTGCCGCAAGCCGCTTCGCTCCAACTGCTTCCAGGCAGCATGCGTATGCGTTCTGCCGCTGCAGCAGACGTCGACGGGTCACCCTCCAAATTGAGGACGATGCCTCCATTGGTGGTCAGCACCATGACCGTACCGGTTTCGTCGAGAAATTGGCGCGCGTGCGCCATGACTGGAGTTCCGGCCGAAAGCAGTTCGTCGTGCTCTTCAAGCAGTCGCTGAAGCGCGTCCTCGCCGAGCGGGGGGGGTGCCTTGTCTCGCTCGGGATCCACATCCGCTGTCTGACAACGACGCCATGAGTCATCAATCAGCCGGCGTAAAGCATCAGAACCGCAGGACTCGCCGTTCAGAAATTTTTCCCATGTTGAACTGACGCGAGCATCATTTTCCGGGAGCGAAAAAATCTGACTTGAATTCTGCATTTGCTTGCTCGCCTGTGGGTTTTCTACCTTTAGATGCCGAAACTGGCAGACTCAAGCTCGACTCGCTGCTGGCGCACTCAGACACTCCAAGAGCCCTCCGGTCGGTGCGATTGGTGTCGCGTGGAGATCATCCGACAGCGCCTAAGGCGCCCCAGACCGGACGCAGACTGTAAGTCTCAATCGATCAGGCTTTACCAAGGGAATCCCCGATGGAAATCGGCCAAAGTGTTCGAATTCCAGACGGAACCGACCGGCGACCCCTTGCCGACCGGCCGCCCCCGTTCGTAATCTGGACGGGCAAGATCCGTGATTCAACTCAACTCAGGGCGGAGCGAGCCCCACTCCGCGAGCGCGATCTGGCGATAGGGCACCAGACATGAGGCGGCGCAATTACCTCACCCGCTCCAGGATGCTGACGTAGTTGGCCACCGCTGCGCCACCCATATTAAAAATACCCCCGACAGTGGCGTTGCTGACGGTGATTGGCTCAGGAAGTTCCCCGTTCAACTGCATGGCGGTCATCACGTGCATCGAAACCCCTGTGGCGCCCACTGGGTGACCCTTGGACTTCAACCCTCCGGACGGATTGACTGGCAATTTCCCCCCGACGAGGGTCCAGCCTTCCTGAATGGCACGTGCGCCCTGCCCATAAGGCGTCAGCCCCATGGCCTCATATTCGATCAGTTCGGCCATCGTGAAGCAGTCGTGTGTCTCAACAAATGACAGATCTGATAGTTGCAGATTGGCGGCGGTCAATGCCTGACGCCAAGCCAGAGAGCATCCCTCGAACAACAAAATGTCGCGGCGGGACATCGGCAGGTAATCCTGCACATGCGCCACCGACCGGACAGCAACCACCTTGCGCATCGACATCGCAGTATCGTGGTCGGCCAAAACCACCGCCGCCGCCCCATCAGACACGGGGGAGCAGTCTGTTCGTTTCAGGGGGCCTGCGACAAGCGGGTTCTTTTCACTGACCTGCCGGCAAAAATCAAACCCGAGATCCTTGCGCATTTGCGCATAAGGGTTTGAAACGCCATTCTTATGGTTCTTCGCAGCGATCATGGCGAGCGCGTCAGACTGATCTCCGTACTTTTCAAAATAGGACTGAGCTATTTTTCCAAACAGGCCGGCAAACCCACCCTGAATATCACTTTCCTCCCTCAGGTAAGACGCTCGGAGCAGGTTTGAGCCAACTTCGGCGCCCGACACAAGACTCATCTGTTCGACCCCAACAGCCAGAACTATCCTTGCGCGTCCTGCTTCGATCGACTTGATCCCTTGATGGATCGCGGCGGAGCCTGTGGCGCACGCATTCTCGACCCGGGTGGCGGGCTTGAATCGCAATCCATCGTCGGCCTGGAGTACCAGCGCCGCGGTGAAGTCCTGCTTCGAAAAGCCCGCGTTGAAATGTCCCAGATAGATCTCATCAATATCCGAAGCGGATATTCCAGCATAGGCAAGAGCCTCGTTGACCGCCTTGACGATCAGACTCTCGACGCTTTCGTTATCGAATTTACCAAATGGAGTTTGTGCCCACCCAACGATTGCCACGCTCATACTTTTCTCCAGTATTTTTCCATCTCGTTGAAACGAGTGATTTACAACAGCTTTCTCAACTCACTCTTGAGAACCTTTCCATAACTGCTGGTAGGCAACTCATCGAGAAATTTATATTCCTTCGGTCGCTTGAACCGTGCGATGTGGTCAAGGCAATGAGCGTCCAACTCCGCAGAGCTGACATCAGCCCCTTCGGCCCTGACCACAAAGGCGATGAGCACTTCGCCCCATTCCGTGTCCGGGCGGCCCACCACGCTCGTCTTCGCCACAGCGGGATGCAACAGCAAAACCTCTTCAACTTCACGGGGGTAGATATTGCTGCCACCGCTGATCACAACGTCCTTGGAGCGGTCTCTCAGTGTCAGGCAGCCGCGCTCGTCGAACGAACCCATGTCGCCCGTGTGAAGCCAGCCGTCACGCAGGGTCTCTGCAGTGGCTGCTGGGTTGCGCCAGTACCCCGCCATCACCACGTCACCACGGCACAGGATTTCACCGATCGACCCCGGCGGCAGGTCGTTCCCGTCCGAGTCGGTCACCCGCACCTCAACGCCGCTGCGCGGCCATCCCACGGAACCCAAGATGGCATCGTCGTCGGTGACGTGTGCAGCCTGGTTCATGCCGGTGATGGTCACGGGCGCCTCGCCCTGCCCGTAGATTTGGGAAAAAACGGGCCCCAGTACCGTCGTCGACTTTCTCAGTTCCTCGACGTACATCGGTCCGCCGCCGTACACGATATTGCGCAGGTTTTTCGCGCGGCTGCGCTGGCCTTCCTCTACGGCGATGCGCAAGCGCTGAATCATCGTCGGAGCCAAGAACGCCCCACAGCCCGGGTGCTCGTCGCACAGATCGAGAAATTCCGCGGGCTCGAACGCGCCGGACGCAGGCACGACCTGCCGGGCGCCCCGGGCGATCGACGGCAGCATGTACATGCCCGAACCATGCGACATGGGCGCCACATGCAATTGGCTGCACCGCTCGTCGAGCGATTCGATGTCGGCCAGATGGGCGATCGTCGCGGCCATCAGGTTGCGGTGCGACAGCATCGCGCCCTTCGATCGGCCGGTGGTTCCGCTGGTAAAAAACAGCCAGGCCAGGGCCTGGGGGTCAGCGGACGGAACCGCCACCGGCCCGGCAGACATCATTTGCGAGTAAGCGGAATCGCCGATCACCACCATCTTGTCGCCATAAGTCGCGACCGTTCGGGGCAGCCCCGCGAGCAATTTCGGTGAAGCGAACACCAAGGAGACATCGGCGTCCTCCAGGATCTGCGAGACCTCCTTGTCGTGGAGTTTGTAGTTGACCGGCACGATCACCGCCTCGGCGGCCCACGCCGAGAACATCAGTTCTACATACTCGGGGCAGTTCTCGCTGACGATCGCCACGCGATCCCCAGCACGGCATCTGGCGCGTATCCCTGCGCCCATCGACAGCGCCCGAGCCTTCAATTCTCGCCAAGTGAGAACCCGCTCAAGCCCTTGGTAAACCGCGCCGTGATCAGGGAACCGTGTGGCCGTGTGGTCAAGCAGGGAGAAGAGACTCATTCAAGAACACCCTCATTTTTGGGCGACCTCTCGAGCCAACACCTTTCGCCGAGAAGCCCCGTTGGAAATGGCTCACTCACCGTTGACTGTGGTGCCATCCAAGACCCAGCCAACGGAGTCGCAAGCGACCAAAGGATTGTGCTTCGTTTTGCAGCCCCCCTCCCGAGGGGGCCGCTGCCTTGCTCGGCGCGTGAGCAGCCCGCCAATCAAGGGTCGCTGGGAACAATGCTCAGGGAGCTGTCGCAGAACTCGAGGTGCCTACGGGCTGACCTTGCCATACCGAGGCACGCCTTCAAGGTTTTCGTATCGGCGTGGCGGACCCGAGCGGGCCCCTCATGATCTCGTCAAAGACAGAAGCCATTCGTGCTTCGACAGCGGCGTCCATGGTGATCGGCCGCCCCCATTCACGTGTTGTCTCTCCCGGCCACTTGTTGGTCGCGTCGAGCCCCATCTTGCCGCCCAGGCCGCTGACCGGCGAAGCGAAGTCGAGATAGTCGATGGGTGTGTTTTCGACCAGCGTGATATCGCGCACCGGGTCCATGCGCGTGGTGATGGCCCACATCACCTCCGTCCAGCGTCGAATGTCCACGTCGTCGTCGGTCACCACGATGAACTTCGTGTACATGAATTGGCGAAGAAAACTCCACAGCCCGAACATCAGCCGCTTGGCGTGCCCAGGGTAGGCCTTCTTGATGCTGATGATCGCCATGCGGTAACTGCAGCCCTCGGGCGGTAAATAGAAATCGACGATCTCCGGAAACTGCTTTTGCAAAATGGGAACAAAGACTTCGTTCAGCGCCACGCCCAGGATGGCCGGCTCGTCGGGGGGTTTGCCCGTATAGGTTGAGTGGTAGACCGGGTCTTTGCGGTGCGTCAGCCTGCTGACCTCGAACACCGGGAACCAGTCCTGCTCGTTGTAATAGCCGGTGTGGTCACCGAACGGGCCTTCCAGCGCGTGCAAGTAGCCGTTCACTTCCTTGAGGGGAACACCGTGCTCGCTGTGCCCGATGTAGCCAGGCGCTGCGGCGGGAATGTGCCCTTCCAGCACCACCTCGGCGCTGGCCGGCACCTGAAGCATCACGCCGGCGTCACCAACGCCCGAGTCAGTCACCTCGGTGCGGCTGCCGCGCAGAAGACCCGCAAACTGGTACTCGGACAGCGTGTCGGGCACCGGCGTCACCGCGCCCAGGATGGTGGCCGGATCAGCGCCCAGCGCCACCACCAACGGAAAGGACTTGCCGGGGTTGGCCAGCGCAAAGTCCCGGAAATCAAGCGCGCCGCCCCGGTGGGCGAGCCAGCGCATGATGACCTGACGGCGAGAAATCACCTGCTGCCGGTAGATGCCGAGGTTTTGCCGGCGACGCGGATTCGCACCGCCCTGCGGACCACGGGTGACGACCAGACCCCAGGTGATCAGCGGACCGGCGTCACCAGGCCAGCAGGTCTGCACAGGCAGCAGGCCCAGAAGATCAACGTCACCGCCCTCGACCACCACCTGCTGACACGCTGCGTGACGCACCGTGGACGGCTTCATGTCCCACAGCGACTTGATCATGTGCAGCAGGCGGCCGGTGTCTTTCAGCCCCTTGGGTGGTTCGGGCTCCTTGAGACTGGCGAGCACGCGGCCCACATCGCGCAGTTCATCCACCTCGCTCGCGCCCATGCCCATGGCGACCCGCTTGGGCGTGCCAAACAAATTGGTCAGCGCCGGCATGGTGTGGCGACCTTGCGCATCCACAGGGCGCTCGAACCAAAGCGCCGGCCCCTCACTGCGCAACACGCGGTCGCTGAGCGCGGTCATCTCCAGCCGCGTGGAAACAGGTTCCACTACCCGCCGGAGCTCGCCTTTGGCCTCCAACCCGGCACAGAACTCCCGGAGGTCGCGATACTTCATAGATGCATTAGTAGTTAAAAGTAGCCGAGTAAAGGTTGACCGGTTATGTTGCAGCTTCCTAGAATTCCGCTCGGAAATTGCACTTAGGTGTAAACCCTCGATTCGTTTCGGCGCAAGAAACCCATTTCAGCGGACCCCGGGAACCGATTTGTTCCCGCCGCCCCGAGCGATCGTTCCCTCAGCGCGAACCATTATGTTCGTCGCCATGCTCGTCAAAGTTCCGCAGGCGATAGCCCCTGCAGGAGCCCTGGAGGTACCAGCGTCATGCCCATGATTCGGCAGTTTCTTTCGAAGACACGGCAGTTTTGCGATTCGTGCACGCAGTCGACAGGCGTTTTCTTGCGCGACGTGGGTAGCGGCATGCTCGAAGTCAGTCACAACACGCTCGCCTTGCTGGGACTCGTCGCGGTGGCGCTGCTGATTTTCGTGGCTGGTCGCCCGGAATTGCGTCAATCACTGGAAGACAACGCCTTGTCATGGCTGCAGGCCCGACAGGAGGCTCGCGCTGATCCGGCCGATGCCCTGGCCAACGAGCTGAGCGAGCCCGACGCCATCTCCCGTGTGACGGCCAGCGATCCCAAGGACCTGACGCACAAGCAGGCGGCCGTTGCACTTTGGTTGTCGAGGCGTTACCGGGTGGCGCCGGAGCCGGTGAGCCGGCTGGTCGTCGAGGCTTGGCAAGTCGGCGCGAAAGCGGGACTGGATCCGACCCTGATCCTCGCGATCATGGCGGTCGAATCCAGTTTCAACCCGTTTGCGCAGAGTGCGGTCGGCGCTCAGGGTCTGATGCAGGTGATGACCCACGTGCACGACAACAAATATGAGCAGTTCGGCGGAACGATGGCGGCCTTCGATCCGGTGTCCAACCTGAAGGTAGGTGCCCAAGTGCTCAAGGAGTGCATCTCCCGGGCAGGCGGCATCGAAGCCGGCCTGCGGCTCTATGTGGGTGCTGGCAACCTCAGTGGCGACGATGGCTACGCGCTGAAGGTGCTGACCGAGCAGTCTCATCTTTTGGCCGTCGCAGCCGGCAAGCTGGTGGCTTTCAACGCACCGAACGGCCTTTCTTCCACGTCGTCGTCAACGCCCATGCCGGGTGGGCCGTCGGCGTCGCCCGAGCCCGCCGCCGACGCGGAGCCGGCGCCTGCGTCCGAGAAGGTCGCCTCGCTGCGTTGATCACGCAACCGCAGACCGTCTGACGAGGGCGGTCGCGGCAGGGCGGCACGTTAGACTTCGCGGGCCGCGCGACAGGCGTGAGGATCCGACCCACTGAGGTGGATCCGAGGTGGCTTCCACCGATGAGCGCGGCCGTACCCGTGTCCGTTTTGACATGCGTTTCGTACCGAGCCGCCCGCCTGGGCAATCCGCTGGCCTGGCGCTTTCGCCGCCTTCACGCCGCGGGTCTTCTGCCGCAGAGAAACGTCGACATGTTTGACCGTACCCAATCCACACTCGCCCTCATTGACCCGGAACTCTGGACGGTCATCCAGAACGAGAACCAGCGTCAGGAAGAGCACATCGAGCTGATCGCCTCCGAGAACTACACCTCGCCGGCTGTCATGGCCGCCCAGGGCAGCCAGCTGACCAACAAGTACGCCGAGGGCTATCCCGGCAAGCGCTACTACGGCGGCTGCGAGTTCGTCGATGTGGCCGAGCAACTCGCCATCGACCGCCTCAAGGCGCTGTACGGCGCGGACTTTGCCAACGTGCAGGCCAACTCCGGATCGCAGGCCAATCAGGCGGTGTTCTTCGCGCTGCTGCAACCGGGCGACACCATCATGGGCATGAGCCTGGCCGAAGGCGGCCACCTGACCCACGGCATGCCGCTCAACATGAGCGGCAAGTGGTTCAAGGTCGTCAGCTACGGTCTGGACGCCAAGGAAGAGATCGACTACGACGCGATGGAGCGCCTGGCGCACGAGCACAAGCCCAAGCTCATCATCGCCGGCGCATCGGCCTACTCGCTGCGCATCGACTTCGAGCGTTTCGCCAAGGTGGCGCGCGACATCGGCGCGTACTTCATGGTCGACATGGCGCACTACTCGGGCCTGATCGCCGCCGGCGTCTACCCGAACCCGGTGCCCCACGCCGACGTGGTGACCTCCACCACCCACAAGAGCCTGCGCGGCCCGCGCGGCGGCATCATCCTGACGAACAAGGAAGACATCGCCAAGAAGATCAACAGCGCGGTGTTCCCCGGCATTCAGGGCGGCCCGCTGATGCACGTGATCGCCGCCAAGGCGGTGGCCTTCAAGGAAGCACTGACGCCCGAGTTCAAGGCCTACCAGCAGCAGGTGCTGAAGAACGCCGTGGTGCTGGCTGAGACGCTGATCTCGCGTGGCCTGCGCATCGTGAGCGGGCGCACCGAAAGCCACGTGATGCTGGTCGATCTGCGCCCGAAAAATCTCACCGGCAAGGAAGCCGAAGCCGCCCTCGGCCTGGCGCACATGACGTGCAACAAGAACGGCATCCCGAACGACCCGCAAAAGCCGATGGTCACCAGCGGCATCCGGCTGGGTACGCCGGCGCTCACCACACGCGGGTTCATGGAAGAGCAAACGCGCATCACCGCACACCTGATCGCCGACGTGCTCGACAACCCGCACGACGAGGCCAACCTGTCCGCGGTGCGCGCCAAGGTCGCCGCGCTGACGCGCGACTTCCCGGTCTACCGCTGAACCGCCGGCCGGATCGCTCACCCCGACTGATCCGGCCGCCGTTCTCATCGCATGCGTTGCCCCTACTGCAGCCACACCGAAACGCAAGTCGTCGAGACGCGCGAGTCTGACGAAGGTGACGTGGTTCGCCGGCGCCGTCGCTGCCAGAGCTGCGACAAGCGCTTCACCACCTACGAGCGCGCCGAAATCGCGCTGCCGTCGGTCATCAAGAAAGACGGCACGCGCGCTGACTTCGACATGACCAAGATCCGCGCGTCGATGACGCTGGCGCTGCGCAAGCGCCCGGTCAGCGTCGAGCAAATCGATGCCGCGCTCGAGCGCATCCAGGAAAAACTGCTCAGCAGCGGCGCTCGCGAAGTGCCCTCGACACGGCTGGGCGAGCTGGTCATGCGCGAGCTCAAGCGCATCGACAAGGTGGCCTACGTGCGCTTCGCCTCGGTGTACCGCAGCTTCGAAGACGTCGACGCCTTCCGCCAGCTGATCCGCGACATCTGAGCAACGGCTGGCGGTCTGCGACGCCTGCCTCACCGACGCGGCTCGAACTGACCTGAGAGCGACAGCGCCGTTGGACCCGGCCAGGCCTGTCTTGCGCTTGCTGCGCGAGCGGCCGTCTTTGCGCTGCAGCAACGCACAACCTCGTCAAGCTCGTCAAACTGTGGACACCGTCGAGATCCATGCGGCGACCGTGAGCGCATGCCTGCTGGCGTGCCGCGCGGACTCGCCGCAGCCTAGGGTTTGCACTAAAGTCTTGAACTATGGCCACTGCACAGACATGCTCGCTGGCCTGCCGACATCACTGGGGTCCTGTCATGCCATATCGCACCACGTCGACTGTCAACGCCACTGTGGAAGCCGTTTTGCCCAGAACGGGCCTAGCTTACCTGGAGGGTGACGACCACCGCGATTGGACGATCACCCGCAGCACGAACGGCAGCAATCTTGAATCACTGACACCGGGCCAGCGCGTCACCCTGACGGTCGAGCAAAACGGGCGTTTTTCAGTGATTCGCAAGTACGCCGTGGCGCCGCTGAGTTCTTGACCGCCCGGCGCGGGTAGCCACCCGTTCGTGTCACCGCAGATTCACGTTCACACGGTAGCGTCGGTCTGATCGGACTGCGGCGTCGCCGCAGCCATGTTCCAGCGTGGGAACGCGCCCACCCCAAGCTCTCCTGGCATCAGGCACGGGCCGCGCGGCCCCACGAGACCGACCACGGAAAGCGACGGTGAAGCTTTGAGATTTTTCTGCGCCCGCCTTGCAGCGCTGTCGTTGCTGGTCGCGTTGCTGACGGCCTGCTCACCGCGCACGATGCTCGTCAGGAACGTCGCCAACGAACTCGCCGGACAGGGTCAGGCCGAAGAGGACGACATCGGTCTGGCGCGCGAGGCCAGCGCTTTCTATTTGAAGCTGTCCGAATCGGTGCTGCGCAAGACCCCCGACCATCTGCCGCTGGCCGAATCGGTGGCCGCCGGATTCACGCAATACAGCTACGCCTTCGTCGCGTTCGAGGCCGACCGCACGGAAGCTCAGGATGCCAAGGCCGCGCAGCGCCTGCGAGCGCGCGCGGCGCGGCTGTACTGGCGGGCGCATCGCCACGCGATGACCGCCCTTGAGCTGAACAACCCGGCTCTCGTGAAGGCGCTGAGCAGCCCCGCAGCCAGCGGCAAGCCTCCGCGCCTGCCCGCGGATCAGGTCGCCGTGGCGTACTGGGCGGCCGCCTCATGGGGAGGCTTCATCTCGCTGTCCAAGGACCAACCCGACGTGGTGGCTGACCTGCCGCTGGCGGTTCGGCTCGCGACCCTGGCGTGGATGAGCAACCCCGTCTACGGCAACGGCGACCTGGCCTCGTTGATGGGCACTTTTGAGGCCGCAAGGCCGGGCGGCAGCCTGCGTCAGGCCGCGGCCTATTTCGATCAGGCCATCGAAGCCGCCCACGGTGCCAACGCCGGCGTCTATGTCGCCCGCGCCGAGGCCTTGGCCGCGCCGGCGGGCGACCGTGCAGCCTTCGAAGCGCTGCTGCGCCAGGCCCTCGCCGTCAGCGCAACGCACCGCGACCTCGGCAACGAAGTCATGCGCGAGCGCGCCCAGTGGCTGCTCGACACGGCCGACGACCGCTTCTGACCCCCACACACCTTCTTGCCCCGGACCACTCCCCGAATGAACATCAAACGCCGTCGCTACAGCGCGCTGCTGGGCTGTCTCTCGCTCGCCTTGCCCCTGGCCGCCATGGCCCAGACCGTGCAGCTGCGCATCGGCTCGCTGGTGCCCAAGAACTCGCCGTACCACCAGCAACTGCTCGAGCTGGGCGAAACCTGGCGAGCCGCGCAGGGTGGCAACGCCCGCTTCACTGTCTTCACCGACGGCAGCCAGGGCGGCGAAGCCGAACTCGCGCGGCGCATGCGCATCGGCCAGTTGCAAGGCGCGCTGATGTCGGTGGTGGGCTTGCGTGAGATCGAGCCGTCGATCTCCGCGCTGCAAAACCTGCCGCTGCTGTTTCGCAACTGGGATGAGGTCGACCATGTGCGCGAAAAGATGCGCCCGGGTCTCGAAAAGCGCTTTCTGGAGCGCGGCTTCGTCGTCATCGGCTGGGGTGACGCCGGCTGGGTGCGTTTCTTCTCGAAGGACGCGGCCTTCCTGCCCGACGACTACAAGCGCATGAAGTTCTTCGCCTGGGGGTCCGAGCCCGAGCAGCAGTCGATCATGAAGAGCCTGGGCTACACGCCGGTGCCGCTGGAAACCGCCGACATCCTGCCGTCGTTGCAGACCGGGATGATCAACGTGGTGCCGTCCACGCCCTACTTCGCGCTGGCCAGCCAGATCTACAACACGGCGCCCCACATGCTCGAGCTCAACTGGGCACCGATCGTCGGCGCGCTCGTGGTCACCAAGAAGGCCTGGGACGAGATGTCGCCCGCCGGCCAGCAGGCGCTGCGCACCGCCGGCGAGCAAGCCAGCATCCGCATGCGCAACCAGGCCCGCCAGGAAGTCGACGAGGCCGTGACCGCGATGAAAAAACGCGGTCTGGTCGTGAACCGGCCGACGCCCGAGCAGATGCGCGCCTGGAACGAACTGGCCGAGCGTCTGTATCCACGCATCCGCGGCACCATGGTCCCGGCCGACACCTTCGACGAGGTGTTCGCCCATCTCAAGGCCTATCGCGCGGCCCGGGGTCAATAGGTTTGGCCGGCTCGCTGAGGGTCAGGCTGCCAGGGTTGGCGCGCGGCGACGAGCCGCTGGCATCGGCCGCGCTCGCGCTGATGACGCTGATCCCGCTGATCGAAATGGCCCTGCGGCCGCTGCACGGTCGCGGCATCGAGAACGCCCCGGTGCTGGTTCAGCACCTCGGGCTGGTGCTGGCGATGTTCGGCGCGGTGGCGGCCGAGCGGCACGGCCACCTGAGCACGCTCGGAAGCGGCGTCAGCCGCTGGGGCGACGCGCGCTTTCAGTCGGCCGTGCGGGCCTTCGCCCAGGGCAGCGCTGCCGTGATCTGCGGCTTGCTGGCGTTTGCCAGCTGGCGCTTCGTGGCCAGCGAAATGCCGGCGGCTCAGGTGCTGGCCTATGGCGTGCCGGTGTGGTGGGTGCAAGCCGCCATGCCGGCGGGCTTTGTGTGGCTCGGCGTGAGGCTGGGCGCGCGTTGTGCCGGCACCTGGCCGTGGCAAGCGCTGCTTGCGCTCGCCTTGCCGCTGGCCGGTGGCGGCGCGGCGGCTGTTTTGGACGGCGGCTCGGTCCCGCTGTGGCCCGGGTTGCTGTGGCTGCTGTGCGTCTTGCTGAGCGGCGCGCCCATCTTCGCGGTGCTGGGCGGACTGGCACTGGCCTTGTTCTGGAGCGACGGCTTGCCGATGGCGTCGATCGCGCTGTCGCACTACCAGATCACCGTCAACCCGTCGCTGCCGGCGCTGCCGCTGTTCACGCTGGCCGGCCTGATCTTCGCGCGCACCGGCGCGGCGCAGCGGCTGGGCGCGCTGTTCCTGGCGCTGTTCGGCGGCGGCGTGCGCGGCACGGTGCTGGCCTCGGCCGTCTTGTGTTCGGCGTTCACCGCCGTCACCGGTGGCAGCGGCGTCACCATCCTGGCGCTGGGCGGCTTGCTGCTGCCGCTGCTGCGCGAGTCCGGTTACCCCGAACAGCGCGGCATCGGGCTGGTCACCAGCGCGAGCGCGCTGGGTGTGCTGCTGGCGCCCTCGGTGCCCTTGATCATGTACGCCGTCATTGCGCGCGTGCCCATCAAGGACATGCTGCTCGCGGGTCTGGTGCCGGCCGTCTTGATGGTGGTGTGCCTGCTGGTGATCGGCGGCTACCTGCGACGTGGCCCGACGCCCGCGACTGCCGCGCCGGCTGCACCGCAGCGCCTGAATGTGGCGAAGGCGGCCTGGGCTGCCAAGTGGGAAATGCTCGCCCCGCTGGTGGCCATCGGCTCGCTGGTGGGAGGTCTCGCCACGCCGACTGAGAGCGCCGCGCTGACTGCCGCCTATGCCGTCATCACGCAGGCCGTGGCGCACCGCGAACTCGACCGCCGGCTGCTCGCGCAGTGCCTGGCCGAATGCGTGCGGCTGATCGGCGGCGTGATGCTCATCCT
>CANGBT010000038.1 GCA_947452135.1 Burkholderiales bacterium | reverse complement strand
GCAGCAGCGCGAACAGATGGTGCCCGGGACGGGGGTCGAACCCGTACACCCCTTCTCAGGAAGTGGCGGATTTTAAGTCCGCTGTGTCTACCAGTTTCACCACCCGGGCCCCCGTGAATTATGGGTGGGACACGGGAGACTACCGGCGTGGCAATGCGCTAAAGCTGAACGCGAACGATCGAGAAATCGTCTTCCAGCGGGCCCGGCCCGTGCTTCGCCTGGGCCCAGCCGAACAACGCCTCCAGCGCATCGGGCGCCTGACCGTTGACGCGCATGAAATCCTCGAAGTCGTTGTAGGTCAGCTCATTGCCCTCGGTGTCGCGGATCTCGAAGCAGCCGTCGCACAGCACCACCAGCTTGGCGCCCGCAGGCACCACGTCAGTCTGCGAGTCGTAGGGCACATCCTCGAAGGCGCCGATGATCAGGTTGGACGACAGCAGCCGCTCGGTTGCCACGCTGCCATCGGCTTGCGGAATCAACAGCAGCGCGGCCGGATGGCCGCCGCTCGAATGCCGGATCGTGCGCGTGGGTGCGTGGTACACGCCGTACCACAGCGTGAAGTACATGTCGTTTTGCTTCGACATCAGGTAGATGTTGCTCAATGCGGCGAGCACCGCACCCGGGTCGCGCATGTCGACATTGGGGATCGAGCCCGAGCGGATCTGGTTGATGGCGGTCACCGACAGCAGCGCCGGGCCGACACCGTGCCCGCAAACATCGAGCAGGTAGATGGCGAAGTGCTCGTCATCGATCCAGTGGTAGCCGAACGAGTCACCCCCCAACTCGGCCGACGGCTGGTAGAACCAGTCGATCTTGAGCGGCACCTCGGCAGGCGGCGGGAAGATCGAGCGCACGTACTTCAGCGCCTCGTTGAGTTCTTCATCCAGACGGCTCTGGGTGCGCTCGAGTCGTTCTTTTTCCTGCACCAGCTGCGCACGCTGCAGTTGCTCGACGTCGCGCAGGCGCTTTTTCTCGAGCGACGACGTCACGCGAGCACGCAGCAAGGTCGGGTTGAAGTTCTTGGTCAGGTAGTCCTCGGCGCCCGCCTCGATGCACCGGACGGCATTTTCGATCTGGTCGACGCCCGAGATCACGATCACTGGCGGTGCTCCGAGCGCGGGCTCGGCCTTGAGGGCCAGCAGCAGTTCGATGCCGCTCATCTCGGGCATTTCCATGTCGAGCAACATCAAGTCGAATGACTTGGCACGGATCTGGTTCAGCGCGTCCAGTCCGTGGCGCGCTTCCAGGATGTTGGTCACGCCCAGATCGTTGAGCGCACGCACCAGCGCCAAACGCATCATCCGGCTGTCGTCGACCACGAGGACGCAGGCGTTTTGCAGCAGGTCAGCATGTGACAGGCGCTCGGGTGTGGCTGCTGGCGCGTCGCTGGCGGGATTGGGTTGGTTCATGGGTGTTCCGGGCTTGCGTGTGCTGCAACAGGGTGATCAGGTCGACTTGGGAACGAGCGTCACCAGCCTGGCGGCCTTGGCCAGCAGCTGCTCGTCGACGAACGGCTTGGTGATGTAGTCGCGAACGCCCAGCCTGGCCACCGTGGCGATGGTCTCGGGGTTGGAGTTCGCGGTCAGCATGATGACCTTGGTCTTTTTCAGGGACTCATCGGCACGCAAGCGTTTGAGCATCTCGACGCCGTCCATCACCGGCATGTTGTAGTCAAGGATGATGAGATCGGGCCGGTGCTCCACCGTTTGCTGCAGGCCAACCTCGCCGTTCTCGGCTTCGAGCATCGTGCACTCGAAGCGACTGAACACCCTGGAGACAGCCTTGCGCACGAGGCCGCTGTCATCGACGCTGAGGATCTTGGGATTCATGAGGGCTCGAACCTTAAAGACAATGACAAGGTGAACGGCAGGCCGGCGCAGCGCCACGCGCCGTCGAAGTCGGATTTCCCAACGCCATCCGCGGACGCGCCGGCTTCGAGGCGCAGCACCTTCGGCGTGCTGAGGTCGTTGAGGTAGCCGCTGTCGGTCAACGCGCCGCCGATCTGTCCGGCCAGCATGTTGCAGAACTCGCCTGCCAGATCCAGCTTGTCGGCATCCGAGGCGGTGGTCGTGTCGGGCAGGCCGAGCATGTGTGCCACCAGCAGGTTGGCCAGCGCGTCGGGCAGCGACAAGACGATCTCGCCGTGGACCCTCGCACCCGACAGGTCAATGCGGCTTTGCAACTTCGAGGCGTACCCGGCTGGCGCGGCAGGCGGCTCAGCCAATGCCTCGGCCGTCAGATGGAACTGCGTGTTCAGCACATGGCTGACCGCCTTGGCGACGATGGGCGCCAAGCGGGGCTCGGTGTGGGCGGTGTTCACTCCGAGTGCCTTCCAGTCAGGGCTTGCATGAGGGCCTGCGGCATTCGGTGCAGCGGCACCACCTTCTCGGCGGCGCCGAGCTTGATCGCCGCCTGAGGCATGCCGAACACGACACAACTGCTCTCGTCCTGGGCCAGCGTTCGAGCGCCCAGCGTGCGCAAAGCCAGCATTCCACGCGCGCCGTCCACACCCATGCCGGTCAGCAGCACGGCCACCGCGTCCTGGCCTGCGTGCTCGGCCGCCGATCGAAACAGCACATCAACAGCCGGGCGGCAGTGATGCACGGGCGGCGACTGCGCAAGCCTCACGCGGTAGCCACCAACCGACTTCACGAGCGCCATGTGGAAATCTCCCGGCGCCACCAAACAAGTGCCCCAGGACGCCTCCTCGCCGTCTTCGGCCTCGCGCACGGGAAACGGGCACAGCTCATCGAGGTGCTGCGCCATCGTGCGTGAAAAGCGCGGCGGGATGTGCTGCACCACCAGGATCGGCGGCAGATCGGCGGGCAGGCGGGGCAACACGAAGCGCAGCGCCTCGACGCCGCCCGTGGACGCGCCGATCACGATGACGCGACCGGGCGCGTTCGTCACGCCGCCGCTGTGCAGCGCAGGCTGCACCTGCGACGCCCCGGATGCACCTTGCCAGCGCTGCGAGCGGGCCGCTGCCTTGACCAGTTGCGCGAGGTGCCTGGCCACCTCGCCGAGCGCCTGGCTTCCGTCGGGCTTGCCCACCACATCGACAGCGCCAGCGGCCAGCGCTTCCATGGCCATGGCCGAACCGGCTGGCGTGGCCGAGCTGATCACCACCACGGGGATCGGGTGGTGCTCTTGCAAGATCTTCAGGAAGGTCAGGCCGTCCATGCGCGGCATCTCGAGGTCGAGCGTCAGCACATCGGGGCGCAAGGCCAGGATGCGGTCACGCGCCACGTAAGGATCGCTGGCCACGCCGACGACCTCGATCGCCGGGTCGCGCGCCAGCGCCTGCGTGATCGAACGCCGGGCGATGGCCGAGTCATCGACCACCAGAACACGAATCTTGGCCGGGCTGTTCATGACAGTTTGTAGATCCCCTGCCCCACAGGCTGCAAGGCGTGCTTGATGCCCAGCAGGCTCTCCGAATAGCCGATGACCAGATAGCCGCCCGGCACGAGGTGCCCCGCGAGCTTTTCGACCGCTGCCTGGCGCGAGGGCAGGTCGAAATAGATCATGACGTTGCGGCAAAAGATGACGTGCTGGCGCGCGGCAATGGGGTACCGGTCCTGAAACAGGTTGATGCGCTCGAACTGCACGCGGCGCTTCAACTCGGCGCGAACACGGCACTTGCCGTGCGACTCGGCAAAGCCCTGCTCGAAATGCCGCTGCAGCCACTCCGGCCGGACGGTGCCCACGCGTTCCATGCGGTACACGCCGAGTTGCGCATGGGTCAGCATGCGCTTCGAGATGTCGGAAGCCAGCACGGCCCACTGCGCCGTGGGACGCCCACGCAGCTGCTCGGCCAACGTCACGGCGATCGAGTAGGGCTCCTCGCCGGAGGACGATGCCGCCGACCAAACCCGCAGCGGCGACCCCGAGGCCAAGGCGCCGGGCAAGAACTCCGGGATGACCGTTTTGGCCAGGAACTCGAAGTGCTCAGCCTCGCGAAAGAACTGGGTGTGATTGGTGGACACCAGATCGACCAGTTCTTCCACTTCGTCGGCATCGCCACGTTCGGCAAGTGCCACGGCGTAGTCGCTGCAGTTGTGAAAACCGAGCGCACGCGAGCGCTTGCGCAACCGGTTGGCCAGCATCAATTGCTTGTCGGGCCCCACACGGATGTGGCTGTGCTCGTAGACGAGGTCCACCAGGATCCGGAAGGCCTGATCCGACAACTCATGGGCGACCGTGTTCACGGGCCAGATGCGGCAGCGACGCGGCTCGAATCAGAAATTGCGGAAGCTGCCGCCCCCCGCCTCGCCGTCACCATCTCTCGGCTCGGGCATCGGGATGTTGCCCAGCGCGTGCATGCGCGAGCCGCTGATGGCCGCAGCTGCCGGTGCCGGCCGGTTACGCGCAACCGCTGGCGATACGGTCGGCTTGATCGGCCGGCCGTACCGAGCCGGTGGGCTGCCGGCTGCCGACTCGTTGGCGTTCGACGCGGCGGCAGATCCACCGCTGATGAGCGCACGCAGGCGACCCACCAGGCCCTTCATCATTTCGGCCTGGGCGTCGAGCTGCTCGGCGGCCGCTGCACTCTCCTCGGAGCTGATGGAGTTGCTCTGAGCGATCTGCTCCATCTGGCCGACCGCCACTCCGACCTGTTCGATGCCCTGGGCCTGTTCGCTGGCAGCGCCGGCGATTTCGCCCACCAGCGAGTCGGTGGCGGTGACCTTGTCAGTGATCTGCTCGAGTGCACGACCGACCTGCGCCGTGCACTCGGCACCGCGACGGCTGTTGGCGATGGCCTCGTCGATCTTGTCGGCGGTTTCGCGAGCAGCAGCGGCACTGCGTTGCGCGAGCGAGCGGACTTCGTCGGCCACCACCGCAAATCCGGCACCGGCCTCGCCAGCCCTTGCAGCTTCAACGGCCGCATTGAGCGCGAGGATGTTGGTCTGGAAGGCGATCTCGTCGATGTTCTTGACGATCTTGGCCACCTCGGCGCCCGACGCATCGATGGCCGTCATGGCCGCACGCATATCGACCATGATCTTGCCGCCGTCCTCAGCCACGCCACGCGCCTGCGCGGCAAGGTCCTTGGCCCGCTCGGCGTTGTCGGCGGTGGCGCGCACCATGCTGGAAATTTCTTCCAGCGAAGCGCTGGTCTCCTCGACTGCTGAGGCCTGATCGCTCGCGCCCGATGACAGCATCTGGCTGGCCATCGACACCTGACGGGCGGCAGACGCCGTCTGCAAGGCTGATGCGTCCAGGCTGCCGATGATTTCGCCCAGCACACGGCTCGTCGAGCGCACGATGAAAAAGCTGATGCCGATGGCCAGCAGCACCACCACAGCCACCGAAATTTCCAATACCTGCATGGCCGAGGCCGACACCGACTTGCCCAGATCGCCAGCGGCACGTCCGACCTTTTCGTTGTAGACCACGTTGTCGTCGATGGCAGCGATCAACTTGTTTTGCGCCGGCGAGAGCAGCACGCGCAACTCTGTGTGCGGCTCGGCGACGCTGGCAGCGGAAGCCGAAGCCTCCGCCGGCTGGACGTCGGGCTTTTCGGCGTACTGGCGGGCGGTGGCCTGCACATCGACCAGGCCCTGCTTGACCTCACCAAACAGACGGCGGTCTTCCTCATCGGCGATCAGCGTCGTCTCGTACCGGTTGATCAGCACCTTGAGCGCGGCCTGCTCCTTCGCGAGCGCATCTTCCAGCGGCGCGCGGTGATTGGCATCGGCAGCGGCGATGTTGTCGTGAGCGATGGCTTGCCGGCGCACGGAGCGGCTGATCTCGTGCAGCGTCACGAGGCTGGGCATGGTCGAGTCCGACAGCATGGTGATGGACTGCGACATCTCCTGCATGCGCACGAAAGCGAACGTGCCAATCAGCAGGGCCAGCAGCACCAGGGCACTCAGGCCCGCCGTGATGCGTCGCGAGATGGTCCAGTTGTTCATGTTCATGTCGCCTTGGAGGGTGCCGTGGGGGTGGAGTTGGACGGGGCAGAAATCGCCAGGCTGCCGTCCTCCTGGAAGATCTTCTCGATGTCGAGCAGCGTCTTGACGCCACCGCGGATGGTGGCCACGCCCAGCATGTAGCGCGTGTCGAGCGTGCCGCCGAAATCAGGGGTGGGTTCGATGTCTGTGCTCGCGAGGTTGACCACCTCTTCGACCGCATCCACCACCGCGCCCATGAGCGTGCTCGCGCCACCGGTCAGCGAGCGGATCTGCACGATGATGACGCAGCAGCGGTCACCAAGCGTCGATGCCGGCATCTCGAACTTGGCGCGCAGGTCGATCACGGCGATGACCGTGCCGCGCAGGTTGATGACGCCCTTGACGTACTCGGGCATGCGCGGCACCGGGGTGATGGGGCACAGGCGGATGATTTCCCGCACGCTGAGCACCGGCAGCCCGTAGGAGTCGGCCCCGAGCATGAACGTCAGGTAACGCCCGGCGAGCGCGCCGGTGCCCGGTGAGTTCGGAGTAGCGAGGTTGTTGCTCATGCGTGAGTCCCTGTGGATGCCGGCGCGAGGCCCGCGCGATTGTCCAGCGGCAACTTGACCAGCGTGTCCACATCGAGGATCAGACCGACCCAGCCGTCTCCGAGCACCGCACCGCCAGCCACCAGATTCTGGTTCTCGAAGGCGCGGCCCAGGCTCTTGATCACCACTTCCTGCTTGCCGATCAACTGGTCGACAAACAGCGCGCGTGAAGCTCCGCCCGACTCGACCACCACGATGATGCCTTCCTCGATCGAGGCCGCACCCGACTTCACGCCGAGGAAGTTCCCCAAGCGCAACAACGGTGTTTGTCGCCCCCTCACGGTGATCATCTCGCCGCGCTCATGCACGGTGCTGATCATTCCTGCGCGTGGCCGGAACGACTCGCACACCGCCAGGGTGGGGATGATGTAGCGGTCATTGCCGATGCGCACCAGCAGGCCATCGATGATCGCCAGCGTGAGCGGCAACAAGATCGTGAACGTGGTCCCCGCCCCCGGCTCGGACTCGATCTCGACCTTGCCACGCAGGGTCTGGATGTGATCTAGCACCAGGTCCATGCCCACGCCGCGGCCGGACAGCTCGGTGACGGTCTCCACCGTCGAAAACCCCGGCAGGAAGATCAGGGCGAAGATTTCGGCCTGGCTCAACACGGCGTCCGCAGCGACCAGGCCGCGATCGACGGCCTTGGCCAGGATGCGACCTGCATTGAGCCCGCGGCCATCGTCCTCGATGCGAATCACGATGCCGCCGCGCTGATGGGCGGCCGACAGCCGGATGGTGCCGGTGGCCGGCTTGCCTGATGCGCTTCGCTCGGCGGCATGTTCGAGGCCGTGATCCACCGCATTGCGGATCATGTGGATCAGCGGATCGCTCATCTTCTCGACGATGTTGCGATCCAGTTCGGTCTCTTCGCCCTCAAGCACGAGCTGCACCTGCTTGCCCTGCAACACGCCCAGATCGCGCACCAGCCGGCTCATCTTCTGGAACATGCTGCGGATGGGCACCATGCGAAGCGACATCGCATTGCGCTGCAGCTCCGAGGTCACACGACTGAGCTGGCGCAAGCTGCGTGACAACTGCAAGCTGTTGATGCCTTGCACATCGGGGTTTTGCACCACCATCGACTGAGCGATCACCAACTCACCGACCAGGTTCACCAAGGCATCGAGCTTTTCGGTGTCGAGCTTGACGAAGCCACCGCCCGTGGCGGAATGACCGGCATCGCGCGTTGCCTTCGGTGGCTCGGCAGCGCCGGCACGCTCGGCCAGCACGGCACGCGCGATTGAGGCATCGGACAAGGCCGGCGGTGCGATCGGTGCTGCAGGCTCATCAACCTGTGCCGATGCGGCAGGCGTGGCGGCAACAAGGGCCGGCATCTCGATGGCAGCAGCCTGCGGCGCGGGAGCCGCAGGAGCTGTTGCCGCTGCCGCTGGCGCATCGCCTCGCAACGCCGCGCGAACCCGCATCAGAACCTGCCGGGTCGGTACCGCAATCGGGTCGGCAGTCGTGCGCCCATCGAGCTGGCTGCCGATCTCGGTGGTGAACTGGTTGAGCACATCGGCACCGGCCAGGATCGAATCGATGATCTCGCGGTTGATGCTCAGATCGGCCCGGCGCACGGCATCGAGCAGCGTCTCGAGCTCGTGGGCAAGCTCGCCCAGCGCTGCCAGATGCAGGAAACCCGCACTGCCCTTGAAGGTGTGAAAGGCCCTGAAGATGGAGTTGATGGTGCCCTTGTCGCCGGGGTGTTCTTCCAGCACCAACACGCCACGCTCGATGTCCTGAAGCAATTCCATGGACTCGCCGTAGAACTCGCGCAGCAGTTCCTGATCCTGTGCGAGGTTGAGCAGGATCGGCACGATGGACTCCGCGTCGGCCGCGGCCGTCGTGCTCGCAGCGGCGGCAAGCCCCCCCTCGGGCTGGACCGACAGATCGGTCGAGCCCCACTCAGGCGGCATCTCGGATGGGGCCTCGCCCTGCTCGATCGCCACCAGCAACGAGCTGGCCCAGTGGTGCCACTCGCCCAGCAGGTCGATCGACGTCCGGACAAAGCGCACCGGTCCGTTCAGGATTTCGTCGATCCAACGGCGCAGCACCACCACACCGCTCACGAGCGCCACCGGAGCTCCGACCTCAGCCTCGATCAGTTGCTCGAGATCCATGCACAGCGCGTTGATGGCGAGCAGGCCGGAATCCTGATCCGGAACCACAAACGCCAGCTCTTCAGCCAACTGGCTGATCAACGTGGCAGCGACCTCGAGGTTCTCAGGGGTCCACGGCTCACTTGATAGCGGATTCATGGCTTCATTGCCTTGCCAAAAGCTGCGTCATCTTGACGGCGAGAGTCTAGGCGAGGGGATCAACAACCACCGGCTGAGGCGCGAGTCGGCGCAGCAGCCAGATGATCCGCTCGAAGGTCAGCGTCGCCGACAGCAGAGATTCACGCCCGCCGATGCTGGCACTGCCGCCCAGCAGTTCTTCGCGCACGCTCTCCATCAGCGCGCTGCGTTCTTCGGTCAGGATGAAAAGCATTTCCGCCGCGTCCGCCGAATCATCGGCGGCGGTGTCGGCAGCCACCATCAGGATGGCGTGCAGCCCTTCAACCATGTGCGCGGAAATCGCCGGCCTTTCAGCCACCGGCACGCCGATCAGCTCCGACGCAAACTGGTGCAAGGCCACTTGCAACGGACGCAGCGTTTGCAACCTGCTTCGCGCCGCGAACACCAGATCGATGTCAGCCATGTCGGGATTGGCCCGGATCGTCGCACTCAAAAAGCGATCCATTTCCTCGGCGATGCCCTCACTGGCCGCCGCGCGCAGCGCCAAGGGCGCAGCCTGCGCCGAGCGCTCGTCTTCGGGGCGCAGATCTTCGAGAAACTCAGGCAGCAAGCTCACCAGCCGGCGGTGCTCGAGTTCCACCAACGACAGCGCAGTGGCCGGATCACCCGCGGCCTCCTCGAACAGGAAGCGGGGCTTCATGAGCACCTCCTCGAGAGAAGGCGGCGCCAGCCTGCGCGCCATTCCCAGCAGCCAGCGCGCACCAATCTGGCTGATCAGCACCAGCACCCCCTGAAACAGCACATAGGCCACCGCACACTGGGTGGCCGTGGCATCGGATCCTGCGCGCAACAGCGCCAGCACGAGTGGCACACCAGCTTCCTTCTCGATGAAGAACAGCGGCAGCAGCACCAGCGCAGTCATCGCCCGCAAGACAGCCTGGCACAAGGACAACTGCCGCGAAGTGCCCTCCATGCCCGAGGCCAGCAGCAACACGGCGAAGCCCGAGCCCACGTTTGCGCCGTAGATCATCAGCACGGTCTGATCCAGGCTGAGCAGCCCCTCGTGCACGAGCGGCAACGCCAGTACCGTGACGATGGATGACGACTGCACCGCCACCGCGATGACGAAGCCGGCGACCAGCGCGATGGCCACGCCGGAACCCGAGAACTCGACGAACTCACGCATCCAGGGTTCGCTGCCCAGCGAGGCGATGCTGCCCTTGAGCATCGTCAGACCGAACAGCAGCAGGCCCAGTCCAAGCAGCGCAAACACCACATGCCGGAAGCGATCGGACTGCTCGAGGCCCAGGAAGAACGACAGCCCGACGATGCCCAGCAGCAAGAGCACCATCGAGTGGATGTTGACGGCCGCGAGCAGCACCAGCGCCGAGGTGCCCACATTGGCCCACGACAGCATGGGCAGCGCGCGCTCCAGGGTCAGCGCGCCGGCGGCAACCAGGCCCGAGATCACGAAGGTGACGGCGCCAGTGGATTGGGTCAAGGCACCGAACATCAAACCCGCCGACTGCGGCGCCATGGGCCGCTGCAAGCTGCGGACCATGAAGGCGTGAAAGCTGCCGCCGCCCAACTGACGAACGTGCGCGCTGATCATGCGCATGCCGACAAAGAACAGCCCGAGACCTGCCCAGGCTGTGACGCCCAGATCGTTCATCGGGCGAGAGCCGGGTGTCTGAGGATGCGCCAGATCATGAGCGCCACCATCGTGAGCGCGAAGACGATGGCGGACCAGACGAACCGGTAAAGGGTTTCAAACCGTGCGGAGCCCACCTGCTGCGAATTGCGCAAGGTCGCATCAACGACCTTGACGAGTGCAAACGGAATGGCCTCCATGTTCTCGCTCACCGCACGATCAGCTCCGCGAAGCAGAGTGTCAGCCAGCATGGGATCCCACCCATCCATCGCATCGTCACCCGATGCCGCCGCGAGAGCGCCCTCGTAACGTTCGTTGAGCGAACGAAGTTCCGCAAGGATTTCGGCGACATCGACCGCATCAGCCAGCTTGAATGTGGCGCCGGCGTCGTTCATGAGTTGCAGCCGATCCACCTGGGCTGGCAGCGCCTCCAGCGAGTCGGTGGTCTTCTTTCCCTGCGCACGAAAGGCTGCAGCGTAGCGCTCGCGGTCTTTCACGTCATGGCCACGCAACAGGATGTTCTTCCACTCCTGCACCTGCACTTTGAAGTTCGCATGAATAGAGCGTGCGCTGTCGACCGCAACAGACGCTTCGGTCAGCGTTTTCTCGGTGCGCTGATGGAACTCGCTGAGCGACCAGGCGGCAAACAGGCCCGCGATCCCGGTGGTCAGCACCATGAGCAGCATCAGGCTGGCCAGGTTCACCAGGGATCGGCGAAGGTCAATGAGGTCGGAGGCGTTGAGTTTCGACATGGGTGACGCAGAACGATCGTCAGGTCAGAGTAAAGCCAGCAGTTGCACTTGGGCGAGGCCTGTCACGACACTTGGGCCAGGCTTGGGAAGTCGAGAAGTATCGCCCGCACGGGTGACCCCGCAGTGACGCCGCAGCCCCCCCACAAACCGCAACGCAGCGACGCTCGGACGGCATCAACGAGCGGCTAAAGGGTTCGCAGCAGACTCGATCCGAAGTTCGTGCAATCGAAGGCGTGCAGCCCGAATTCATCGGACAGATCCGCGCAAACATTGATGCCGCGCACGCTGTTGCCGCGCTCATCAAGACGCGGTGAATAGACGGCTATTCCCATCTGACGGTTGACCACCGCCATGATGCCGCCGGCCACGCCACTCTTGGCAGGCACTCCCACGCGGAAGGCCCATTCGCCCGCGTAGTCGTACATGCCACAGGTGAACATGGCTGCCAGCGCGTCGCGCACGCAGATGGCATCGAAAACCTCCGCATGCGTCTGCGGGTTCTCGCCCACGTTGGCCAACGTCGCGCCTATGGCGGCGAGGTCGCGGCAATTCACGAGCACCGAGCACTGTGCAAAGTACTGGTGCAAGGTGTGATCGACGTGATCGTCGATCACATTGAAATTGCGCAGCAAATAGGCAATGGCGCGGTTGCGGTGGCCAGTAGAGGACTCGGAGGCATAGATGTTCTCGTCAAGCCGTAATGGCCTGCCGGCTGCTTTGCTCAGACGATCCACGAATGCCGCCACGCCTGCCTCGGGCGATGCTCCCTTGATCAGCGAGGCCGTGGAAATCGCCCCCGCGTTGACCATGGGGTTGAACGGGAGCGTGGTCTTCGGATCCAACTCCACCGAGTTGAAAGCATCGCCGCTCGGCTCAATGCCCACATGCGACAAGGTCTTGTCGCGACCGTGCTGCTCGAGCGCCATCAGGAAAGCCAGCGGCTTGCAAATGGACTGGATGGTGAATTCCTGATCCACGTCACCCACCGAGAACTCCTGGCCATCCGACGTGACCATGCTGATGCCGAAGTGGTCGGGATTGGCCTTGCCCAGTTCAGGGATGTAGGTCGCGACGGCACCCTCGTCGTTTGAGCGGTGCTTCTCGTGAAGATGCGTGAGGAAACTCGCCAGTTCGGAAATGTTGATCATCAGGACACCACACGCTGCTGAATGAAGTCCCGATGCACTCGGGGAACGAACAACGCCTGAGCGTCAACCGAACATGAACGCAGAAGCCAGCACTGCCTGCAACTCGGCGATGGTGTTGCTCAGCTCGCGGCTGATTTCTTCGAGGTTCGCGATCTGGTTGATGCGTGGACTCAGCCGGTGCAACTCGGTGGTACTGAGCAGCCGCTCGATGATGCCGGTGGCGCGCAGCAGTCCAATCAACAGCGCGTCGCGGGTGTCGGGGATCTCGTCGTTGTTGAGCAGCGTCATGACGCGGCTCTTGACCTCGCGCTCTTCGAGGCCGCTCGTGGGCGGGTAGGTGCGGGTCTTGAACACCCACAGCAGCCGCTTCTCGACCGAGCGCAACACGCCACGATCGACCAGACCACCAATCACGCGCTCGCACAGTGCCGGTCCGGGCTGGGACAGTCGGCGCAGCCACACGCCAGTCGGCTGAACCTGGGGCTCAGAACTGATCTGAGCCAGCGCGTCGTCCAGCAGGGCATTGCCGGTGGGCTGGGGCGACAGCACGAACAATTTCTCTGGATCGGTGTCGATGCGACCGACCAGAGTCAACTCCATCACCAGGGCTGCAGCCAGAGCGAATTCGAGCGAGAACTGCGGCAAGCTGATGAGCGAGCCGCTCTCGTCGTCGAGAGCGATCAGCACCAGCTCTTCGGCCAGCGTGAGTTGGGTGTGGGTTGTCATGATGAAGCTCAGGCCTGAATGGCAATGATCTTGTCGAAGCCACTGATCTTGAGCACTTCCAACGTGGAGGGCTTGGGCGACAGCAGCGTGACTTTCCCACCCTTGGCCTTGGCCGCCTTGGCCGCCACCAGCAAAACGCGCAGACCTGCGCTGCTGACGTAGTCGAGTTCCGACAGATCGATGTCGACGGAATCGACATCGCCCACGAGCAGCGCCTGCAGCGCCTTCTCGTGGGCTGCAGAACTGGCTCCATCAAGACGGCCGGCAAGTTTGTAGGAGGTCGAGCTCATGTTGAAACGTCCATGAAAGTGTGGGGGGTGAGCGAGCATGGGCTGCTCGGTGCGCCTGCAAGGCGCTTCACTTTACCTTGCTTTGCTGCACTCGGGCTGAGGCCGTTTCCGGCCTCGCATGCGTCCAATCAGACCATGACCCTGCGGGGCGGGGCCGCAGAGAATGTGGGTTAAAACCCTCTTATGAGGTCCAAAACATGTCATACCAGATCACCCTTGAATTGATGGCCGACATGGCCGGTCTGGAAGCGGCCGATCGGGCACTCGACGAGTTCGCCGTTCACATGGCATGGCCCGAAACGACGCTGTTCCAGGTCCGGCTGGTGCTCGAGGAAATCATGATGAACGTCATTTCCTACGGGTCCGATGGCGCCGCCATTCCGCACGTGCGGCTGGATCTGGCTCAACAGGGTGTGGCGCTGTCCATGGAGATCGCCGACGACGGCATCGCTTTCGATCCGTTGCAAGCTCCGGCGCCCGACCTCGACGCCGACATCGACGACCGCCCTATTGGAGGGCTTGGCGTCTTCCTGGTCCGCGAACTGATGGACGGCGTGACCTATCGGCGCGAGGCCGGCTGGAACCGACTGTCGGTCACCAAGACCCTGAACTGAGCAAATCACGAGACAAGCCGCCAGCTGATCCTGTTTCGTGATGCGCTAGCCAGCCGTGCGGCGAATTGCCCCGAAAACAAAAACGCCGCAACTGTCAGAGACAGTAACGGCGTTTGTTTGGAGGCGCGGCCCAGAGTCGAACTGGGCTAGACGGATTTGCAATCCGTTGCATAACCGATTTGCTACCGCGCCGTGAGGGCTCACCTCAGGGGCGAAAAAGGGAAGCATCAGCTTCCCTTTTTCAATTCTTGGAGCGGGATAAGAGACTCGAACTCTCGACCTATACCTTGGCAAGGTATCGCTCTACCAACTGAGCTAATCCCGCACGCTTCTCTGCGAAACACAGAGCCCACATTCTACATCGAAAAGCATGGGCTCTTGCTGCAAAAAGTTCAATGTTTCATCGCATCGGCCGTGGTGGGTGCAGCCACTGCTGCCGCGCCAGCCTCGGTCTTCACTTCAGCTTTCACCGACTCCTCATCAGGCAAGGGTTGCGGCAGGCTTTGAAGTGCGACCTCAAGAACTTGGTCAATCCATTTCACAGGAATGATCTCGAGATTGCTCTTGACGTTCTCCGGGATGTCCTGAAGATCCTTGACGTTCTCTTCCGGAATGATCACCGTCTTGATGCCACCTCGGTGAGCCGCAAGCAATTTTTCCTTGAGCCCCCCGATGCCCGTGACCTCGCCTCGCAAGGTGATCTCGCCTGTCATGGCGACATCAGCACGTACCGGAATCCCCGTGAGCGCCGATACGAAAGCCGTGGTCATCGCCGCACCTGCGCTGGGGCCGTCCTTTGGGGTGGCGCCATCGGGGACGTGGATGTGTATGTCACGCTTTTCGAACAATTCATCCTTGATGCCCAGGCGTCGAGCACGCGACCGCACCACCGACCGGGCTGCCTCAACCGATTCTTTCATCACGTCGCCCAGTGAACCGGTGCGAATGATCACGCCCTTGCCCGGCATCATGGCCGACTCGATGGTCAGCAGATCACCACCCACTTCGGTCCAAGCCAGGCCCACAACCTGTCCAACCTGGTTCTGCTTTTCGGCCTGCCCGTAGTCATACTTGCGAACGCCCAGGAAGTCGTTGAGGTTCTCGGCCGTGATCACCATCTTTTCGGTGTACTGCTTGAGCTGAATCCCCTTGACCACCTTACGGCAAATCTTGGAAACCTCACGCTCGAGCGAGCGCACGCCAGCCTCGCGGGTGTAGTACCGGATGATCCCCCGCACGGCGGACTCGGCGACCTCCATCTCCTGTTCCTTCAGGCCGTTGTTCTTGGCCTGCTTGGGCAACAAGTAGCGCTGAGCGATGTTGACCTTTTCGTCTTCGGTATATCCCGACAACCGAATGACTTCCATCCGGTCGAGCAACGCCGGCGGGATATTCATCGAATTTGACGTCGCGATGAACATGGTGTCAGACAGGTCGAAGTCGACCTCGACGTAGTGATCGCTGAAGGTGTGGTTTTGCTCCGGGTCCAGCACCTCGAGCAAGGCACTGGATGGATCTCCGCGGAAATCCATGCCGAGCTTGTCGATCTCGTCGAGCAGGAACAGAGGATTGCGTGTTCCGACCTTGCTGAGCGACTGCAGCACCTTGCCCGGCATCGAGCCGATGTAGGTGCGGCGATGCCCGCGAATTTCGGCCTCGTCGCGCACGCCGCCCAGCGCCATGCGCACGAACTTGCGGCCTGTCGCACGTGCCACGCTCTGACCCAGCGAGGTCTTGCCCACGCCAGGCGGCCCGACCAGACAAAGGATAGGCGCCTTGACCTTGTCAACGCGTTGTTGAACCGCGAGGTACTCGAGGATGCGGTCCTTGACCTTATCGAGACCGTAGTGATCTTCGTTGAGCACGCTTTCAGCAAACGCCAGATCGTGCTTGATCTTGGTCTTCTTGGTCCATGGCAGGTTGACCAAGGTGTCGATGTAGTTGCGCACCACGGTCGCCTCGGCCGACATCGGTGACATCAGCTTGAGCTTCTTGAATTCCGAGTCGACCTTCTTGCGGGCGTCCTTGGGCATCTTGGCGGCGATGATCTTCTTTTCCAGCTCCTCCATGTCGGCGCCTTCTTCGCCGTCGCCGAGTTCCTTCTGGATCGCCTTGACCTGCTCGTTGAGGTAGTACTCGCGCTGGCTCTTTTCCATCTGACGCTTGACGCGACCACGGATGCGCTTTTCGACCTGGAGGATGTCAACCTCGTGCTCAAGTTGCTCAAGCAGCTTCTCGAGCCGCTTGTCGACCGCAAGGAGGTCGAGCACCGCTTGCTTGTTCTCGAGCTTGAGCGGCAAGTGCGCGGCGATGGTGTCGGCCAGACGGCCAGCATCATCGATGCCCGCAATTGATGTCAGGATCTCAGGCGGAATTTTCTTGTTGAGTTTGACGTACTGGTCGAACTGCTGCGTCACTGCACGGCGCAGGGCCTCGATTTCCGGTTTGGCGTCCACCTCGGGTGGTCGCGGCGTGACCACCGACGTGAAGAATTCGCCGTTGTCTGTGATGCTGTGCGTGGTGGCCCGCTGAATGCCTTCGACGAGAACTTTCACGGTGCCGTCAGGCAACTTGAGCATCTGCAATATCGTGGAGACACAACCCACCTCGAACATGTCGTCGGGCTTGGGTTCATCCTTGCCAGCGGCCTTTTGTGCGACCAACATGATCTGCCGACCGGCCTCCATGGCCGATTCCAGCGCCTTGATCGATTTGGGTCGGCCCACGAACAGCGGGATCACCATATGTGGGAACACCACCACATCGCGCAATGGCAACAACGGCAGGGTGATGGGTTCAGCGGGTAGAACGGGATGTCCGGACATGAAGACCTCTCTTTGTCGAACCTATTTACGGCTCGAGCTTGGAATTACAAGAAGCCGTCGACACGTGGTCTCAAATTCAATGAAGGGCGGTGACGCCCTTTCAGGCACTGGCCTTGGCCTGTTCTCGGTACACAAGCAGGGGTTTGGAATCGTCCTCAACCGTGTGCTCATCGAGTACCACCTTGACGACGCCCTCAAGAGCAGGCAGATCGAACATGGTGTCATTCAGCGACTGTTCCATGATGGACCGCAAGCCACGCGCTCCGGTCTTTCTGGCCAGAGCTTTGCGAGCGATGGCCGCCAGTGCTGAAGGCCTGATCTCGAGGTCCACGCCATCCATGCTGAACAGCTTTTGGTACTGCTTGACCAGCGCGTTCTTGGGCTCGGTGAGGATCTGTATCAGTGCGTCCTCGGTGAGTTCGCCCAGCGTGGCCATCACGGGCAGACGTCCGACCAGTTCAGGAATCAAGCCGAACTTGATCAGGTCCTCGGGCTCGGCATCGCGAAACACCTCGCTGACCTTGCGTTCGGCCTTGCTCTTGACGTTGGCGCCGAAGCCGATGCCCGACTTCTCGGATCGGTTCTGGATCACTTTTTCAAGCCCGTCAAAGGCGCCACCGCAAATGAACAGGATGTTGGTCGTGTCGATCTGCAGGAAATCCTGATTCGGGTGCTTGCGTCCGCCTTGAGGCGGCACGCTGGCCATGGTGCCCTCGACCAATTTCAGCAAAGCCTGCTGGACGCCCTCACCCGACACGTCGCGCGTGATCGATGGGTTGTCAGCCTTGCGAGAAATCTTGTCGATCTCATCGATATAGACAATGCCGCGCTGGGCCTTCTCGACGTCGTAATTGCAGTTTTGCAGCAGCTTCTGGATGATGTTCTCGACGTCTTCACCCACGTAGCCAGCCTCGGTCAAGGTGGTGGCATCAGCGATCACGAACGGCACGTTGAGCAAACGAGCCAACGTCTGCGCAAGCAGGGTCTTGCCCGAGCCGGTAGGCCCGATCAGCAGGATATTGCTCTTGGAAAGCTCAACCTCGTCCTTGTTGACACTGATGTGCTTTAAGCGCTTGTAATGGTTGTAGACCGCCACCGCCAACGTGCGCTTGGCGGGCTCCTGCCCGATCACATACTGATCGAGACTGGCCTTGATTTCGCTGGGAATGGGCAGGTCCGACTTGGCTGACTTGGCGTCGGCAGCTTCTGCAGGGATCTCGTCACGGATGATGTCGTTACAAAGCTCGATGCACTCATCACAGATGAACACAGACGGCCCCGCGATGAGCTTTTTCACCTCATGCTGGCTTTTGCCGCAGAAGGAGCAGTACAAGACTTTTTCGCTCGAAGAGCCTTTTTTTTCGGCCATGAAATGGGTACCTGGCAGCGGACTGGCTGTTTTGATAATAGAGCAAAAGAAAACGGGGCCCTGCCGCGAAGAAAGGCCCCGTTGACTCTTCTCATCGTGCGCTTGAAGCGCTCAACTCCGCTTCGAAATCACCTGATCGATCAGCCCGTAGTCGCGGGCCTCGTCGGCAGACATGAAGTAGTCGCGCTCGGAATCGGAACGAATCTTTTCCAGCGTCTGCCCGGTGCGCTCGGAGAGGATCGAGTTAAGACTCTCGCGCAACTTCAGTATCTCGCGAGCCTGAATCTCGATGTCGGTGGCCTGACCCTGAGCGCCGCCCGAAGGTTGGTGGATCATGACCCTCGAGTTGGGCAGGGCGAAGCGCTTGCCCTTCGCGCCAGCCGCCAGCAGGAATGCGCCCATGCTGGCCGCGATCCCCATGCACAAGGTCGACACATCCGGCTTGATGAACTGCATGGTATCGAAGATCGACATACCCGCGCTCACCGAACCGCCTGGCGAGTTGATGTAGAACGAAATGTCCTTGTCAGGGTTCTCGCTTTCAAGGAAGAGCAACTGCGCGACCACCACGTTGGCGGTCTGGTCGTTGACAGGCCCGACCAGGAAGATCACCCGCTCGCGCAACAGCCTCGAGTAGATGTCGTAGGCACGCTCGCCGCGGCCGGATTGCTCGATGACCATGGGCACCATGCCCAAGCCTTGCGTGTGAATGGCACTCATGGGGACTTCCTTGTTGTCGGTTTGACGGACGATCAGTTTGCCGCCATCAGTTCATCGAATGGCAACTGCTTGTCGGTCACCTTGGCACGTGCCATCACGAACTCGGCCACATTCATCTCGACCACCACAGCCTCGACTTCTGCCATGCGCTGGCGATCGCCCAGATACCAACTGACGACCTCAGCGGGGTTCTCGTAACTTTGCGACATCTCTTCAATGTAAGCCTGCAGCTGCTGTGGCTTGGCCTGAAGGCTGTTGGCACGGACCAGCTCAGCCACCAGCAGTGCCAGGCGCACACGGCTTTCGGCCTGAGCCTCGAAGATCTTGGCCGGAATTTGCGCCTTGTCCACGTCCGGCATGCCACGCTTTTTCATGTCAGCGAGCGCTGCTTCGACTTGCCGAGCCACTTCTTCCTCGATCAGGCTCGCTGGCGCATCGAACTGGGTGCTCTTGAGCAGCGCTTCCATCACCGATCGCTTGCTGCGCAACATGACACGCGCCTTGACCTCACGCTCGAGATTCTTGGCCACGTCCTTGCGCAGCGTTTCCATCGAGCCGTCGAGAGCGCCCAGCGAGCGAGCGAACATGTCGTTAATTTCGGGCAGCTGCTGTGCTTCGATGCTCTTCACGGTGACAAGGAAGTCAGCCTCCTTGCCAGCCACATCCTTGCTCTGATAGTCGTCCGGGAAGCGCAAAGGGAAGGTCTTCGATTCGCCCTTCTTCATGCCACGTACAGCCAGATCGAAGGTCTCGAGCATCTGCCCCTCACCGACCAGAAACTGGAAGTCGTCGGCCTTGCCGCCTTCGAATGGAACGCCGTCGAGCTTGCCTTCGAAGTCAATCGTCACGCGATCCGACTCGACAACACCCTCGGATTCATCGCGCTGGGCAAACGTGCGGCGTTGCTTGCGCAGGATGTCGATCGTGCGGTCGATGGCCGCCTCGTTGACCTCTGAAGAGAAGCGCTCAACCTCGGCTTGGCTCAGGTCACCGATGGTGATGTCGGGGTAGACCTCGAAGAGGGCCTCGAACACCATCTGACCTTCTTCGGCTGAGTCCTTTTCCGCGATTTGGGGCCGCCCGGCCACCCGCAGACCCGCCTCTTTGGTCGCGTCGATAAACGCCTGACTGACCTTCTCGTTCAGAACTTCGCCATGCACAGAGTTACCGAAACGCTGCATCACCACGCTCATGGGCACCTTGCCAGGACGGAAGCCGTCGGCCTTGGTCGTGAGGGCCAGGCGCTTGAGGCGACTGTTGATTTCGCTCTGCAGCGCATCAAACGGGAGCGTCAACGTGATGCGACGCTCAAGCTTTTCGAGGGTTTCGACGGTGACTGCCATGATCAGGAAACTTTCT
>CANGBT010000037.1 GCA_947452135.1 Burkholderiales bacterium | reverse complement strand
TCGGCCTCTTCGCCGCCATTCCCGCCGTGGTCGCGTACAACCGCTACACGCACGAGGTCGACCGGCTGGCGGTGCGCTACGAGACGTTCATCGAGGAGTTCTCCAACATCCTGCAGCGCAACGTCGGGCAGACCGCAGCCGTGGCCGGAGCGCGCTGAAATGCCGGCCGTCAGCCAGCGTGGCGGCGGGCGCCGTCGCACCATCAACGAGATCAACATGGTGCCGTTCATCGACGTGATGCTGGTGCTGCTGATCATCTTCATGGTGAGCGCGCCACTCATCACCACCGGCGTGGTCGACCTGCCCAGCGTGGGCAAGAGCAAGCAGCGCCCCGAGCATGTGGTCGAGCTCATCATCAAGAGCGACGCGGTGTTTCGCATCAAGATCGACGGCCAGGAGGACGGCGTGGCGGTGCCGCTGGGCAAGGTCGCCGAGCGCGTGCGCGAAGTCCAGGCTGGCGATGCCAACACGCCGGTGGTGATCTCGGCCGACCGCAACGTCAAGTACGAAGCCGTGGTCAAGCTGATGGACACGCTGCAACGCGCCGGCATCCAGCGCGTGGGCCTGTCGGTGAAAAACGGCGGCTGAGGCGCTCCTCATCCACCCGGCCACCACGATGACGGCCCGCGCATCCACCCCACGCGACGCGTTCATGCCGCACGCACCGGATGCGTTCGGCCGCGGACTGGCCATGGCCGTGGCCGCGCATTTGCTGCTGGTCGTGGCGCTGTCGGTGGGCGTGAGCTGGCACGTGAGTCCGCCCGAAGGCATCGAAGCCGAGCTGTGGGCCGCGGTGCCGCAAATGGCCGCACCGCGAGCGGCCGAGCCCGAACCGCCGCCGCCCCCGCCACCCGCCCCCGAACCCAAGGTCGAGCCGCCGCCCGAGCCCATCAAGGCCGCACCCGTGGTGGCGCCCGAGCCCGATGCGCAAATCGCCATCGAAAAAGCCAAGCGCAAGAAGGAGCTCGCCAAGGAAGCGGCAAAGCAAGCGGCCAAGGAGGCCGCCGCGCGCGAGGCTGAAAAGCTCGCCGAACAAAAACGCAAGGACGAGGCCGCCGACAAGCGCCGCGAAGAGCTGGACAAGAAAAAGCGCGACGAGGCGCAAGCCGCCGCCTTGGCTGCCGCGCGCGAAAAGCAGATGCAGCGGCTGGCCGGACTGGCCGGCGCCACCGGCGCGCCCACGGCCACCGGCAGCGCGCTGCAAAGCGCCGGGCCGAGCGCCGACTACCTCGGGCGCATCAAGGGCCGCATCCGCCCGAACGTGTCGTTCCCCGACACCCTGCCGGGCAATCCGGCGGTGGAAATCGACATCCGGCTGTCGCCTGACGGGCGCATCCTGTCCAGCCGCATCGTCAAACGCAGCGGCGTACCCGAATGGGACGAAGCTGTCTTGCGTGCCATTGAGCGAACAGAGGTGCTGCCGCGCGACGAAAGCGGTAAGGTGCCACCTGCCATGACCATCGTGTACCGGCCGCGCGACTGAGCCGGCCACCTGACCGGGAGTCCTTCGATGCTGGAATCGCTGCGTTCTTCCCTGGTTGTGCTGCTCGATGCCGGCGCCACGCGCATCGAACTGGCCGCCACCGAATTTGAAGAAGAGCGGCTGCGGCTGATCGGGCTGCTCATGTCGACCATCGCCACGCTGATGCTGCTGGGCCTCACGGTGATGCTGCTGGCCACCTTCGTGATCGTGCTCCTGTGGGACAGCCACCGGCTGCTCGCCATCGGCGGTGTGGCCGTGGCCTCGGGGCTGGCCACGCTGATGAGCGCCAGGCGCTGGCACGATCGCCTGGTCAGCCGACCGCCGTTCATGGCGGCCACCGTGGCCGAGCTTCAACGCGATGCCCACTCGCTGCGATCGCAGCCTGCCAGCGAATGAACATCGACCAGCGCTTGAAACTGCTGGCCATGAGGCGCCAGCATCTGGTGTTGCGCGCCGGGCGGCAGCGAGAGTCGCTGCAGTTGCACTGGCAGGCGATCACCGCGCCGCTGCAAGCCGCCAGCGGGCTGGCCGCGCGCTGGCGGCGCTGGCTGGCACCGGCCGCGTTGGTCGGCGCGCCGCTGGGCGTGCTGCTGGGGCGGCATTTCCGTCTTGGTCGCCTGGTGCGGTTGGCGCTGGCGGCGTGGCCGCTGGTGCGTTCGGCGCGCCAATGGCTCAAAAGCCCGCCAAAAACCTGAAATCTCCCGATATGGGGGTACAACCCCCTGCAGATCGGAGCACCAACGGGCGGCTTTTGCGGCAAATATCACGCTGGGGCACCGTTATCCGGTGAAGATGCAATGGATCGCCCTGGACGGCGTTCCATTGCCGACGATCGACACCGAATTTTTTTCATGGCCAACATGACGACATCGACCAAGCGCAGCAACCGCGAACGCACTGAAGGGGCGGCCGCAGCCGACGACCTGACAGAACACGCCTTGCCTGAAAACGCCGAGGACAACGTGCCGGCGTTTTGCTGGCCGGCACCGCCGTTCGCGGTGTATCCGATGGCCGAGCCGCAGTCAGGTGCGCTGCCTTGCACGATCGTGGGCCTCAACGACAAGCAGATGCAAGGCCAAGTCAGTTCCTTTTTGCCTGACCGGCGGGCCGCCTGGGTGCAGTTGCCACCCTCGCGCTCCGAGTTGCTGCTGCGCTTTGAGCAGTTCCGCTCGATGACGCTGACCGAGACCCTGGCGCCCCAGACGTTGCCAGACAGTCAGTCGTCCGGGCTGTTGCTGTCGCCCGGCAAGCCCACGACATTCAGGCTGGTGTGGAAACAAGGCGGCGAATGGTGCGGCCAAACCGTCGGCCACATCGAAACGCCGTACGGACTGTTCCTGTTTCAGCCCGAGGGCGACCAGGGCGAGGTCGGTCGCACGTTTGTTCCGGCCAGCGCCTACTCGTCTTTCGACATCGGCCAGCGCATCGGTGAAGTGCTGATCGAGCACAAGGCCGCCACGCCGGATCAGATCGAGCGCGCGGCCGAGCAGCAGCGCCGGATGCGCGAAAAGCGGCTGGGCGACATCCTGGTCTCGCGCAACATCGTCACGTCCGGCCAGCTGGTCACGGCGCTCGAGCAGCAGTCGCGCATGCCCATGGTGCGCATCGGCGAGGCGCTGATGTCGTTGGGCATGATCGACATCAACGACCTGCAGGCCGCGCTGCGCCAGCAGGAAATCGACCGCGGCGTGCCGCTGGGCGAGATCCTGGTGCGCAGCGGGGTGGTCACGCGGCCTGATCTGCAAGTGGCGATGGCCCGCAAGATGGGCTACCCGCTGGTCGACGTGGATGCTTTCCCGGTCGAGGCCGAGGCGCTGCGCAAGCTGCCCTACGCTGTGGCCATGCGGCTGCGTCTGTTGCCGCTGCTGATACACGAAGGTCGCCTGGTCGTGGCGCTGGACGACCCCGCACGCCGCCGCGAGGCGGTCGATGAGGCCGAGTTCTCGGCGCAGATGAAGGTGGTGCCCGTGCTCGGGCAGTCCCGCTCGATGGACGACCGCACGCACGCGGCCTACGACCAGATCGGAGCGGCCACCGGATCGCGTGCCACGCAGGCCGAGCGCCCCGAAGACGATGCGCTGCCGGCCTTCGGCACCGACCAGCTGGTCGAAACCCTCGAACGCGAGAACGAGGAGACCACCCACGAAGACACACCGATCGAGCAGTCGGACAACTCGCTGGTGCGACTGATCAACAACATGATCGTCGAGGCGCACCGCGAGGGCGTGTCCGACATCCACATCGAAAGCTACCCGGGGCGCGAGAAGATCCGCATCCGTTTCCGCAAGGACGGCAGCCTGCGCACCTACCTCGAGCTGCCGCCCAACTACCGCAGCGCGCTGGTGGCACGCCTGAAGATCATGTGCGACCTCGACATCTCCGAGCGCCGCAAGCCTCAAGACGGCAAGATCAACTTCGCCAAGTTCATGCCGCAGCACCGCATCGAGCTGCGTGTGGCGACCATCCCCACCCACAGCAACCTCGAAGACGTGGTGATGCGCATCCTGACGTCGGCCAAGCCGATGCCGCTCGACCGCATCGGTCTGACCGACCACAACTTCCAGCAGCTCACGCGCGCCATCCAGCGGCCCTACGGCCTGGTGCTGTGCGTGGGGCCGACCGGCTCAGGCAAGACGACCACGCTGCACTCGGCGCTGAGCTACATCAACATGCCCGAGCGCAAGATCTGGACGGCCGAAGACCCGATCGAAATCACCCAGAGCGGGCTGCGTCAGGTGCAGGTCAATCCGAGGATCGACTGGACCTTTGCCAAGGCGCTGCGCGCCTTCCTGCGTGCCGACCCGGACGTGATCATGGTCGGCGAAATCCGCGATCAGGAAACCTCGCACATGGCCGTCGAGGCCTCGCTCACCGGCCACCTGGTGCTGTCCACGCTGCACACCAACAGCGCGCCCGAAACCGTGACGCGGCTGCTCGACATGGGCATGGATCCGTTCAACTTTGCCGACGCACTGCTGGTCGTGCTGGCCCAGCGCCTGGTGCGCCGCCTGTGCACCAGCTGCCGCACGAGCCGGCCGGCCACCGAAGAGGAAATCGAGGAGCTGCTCTCGGACTACCTGCACACCTGCCCGAAGGACGACCCGCTGTTCACCCGCGCGGCGTTGCGTGCCGACTGGACCGAGCGCTTCGGCGATTCGGGCCGGCTGATGCACCACTCGAGCAGCGGTTGCGCCGCTTGCAACCAGACCGGTCAGCGCGGGCGCGCCGGCCTGCATGAGCTGCTCACGGTCTCGCGCGACATTCGCCGCATGATCCAGACCGGCGCTCGCGCCGAGGAGTTGCAACGCGTGGCCATGACCGAAGGCATGCGCACGCTGCGCCAGGACGGCATTGAAAAGGTGCTGCAAGGCATCACCTCGCTCGAGGAAGTGCGCGCCAGCAGCAACCTTTGATCGCGCCGCCTCCTGGCGGCAGTAGATCAGCCGGGCGGCACCATGGCGCCGGGCGATCGGCGGTGCACCGTGATGGTCTGCACCGCCGGTGCCGCGCGAGCACGCAGCTGGCCGCAGCCGCCGTCGATGTCCTGCCCCGCCGACTGGCGCAGCTTGGTCAGCACGCCGCGCTGATGCAGTGAGCGCGCGATGCGCGCCGAGCGCTCGTCAGCCGGCCGAGCAAAGCCCAGCCCGTCGACCGCGTTGTACGGAATCATGTTCATGATGGCGCGCTTGCCCGCAAGCAAGCGCACGATGCCGTCGAGTTCGTCGTCGCCGTCGTTGATGCCGGCCAGCAGCGTCCACTGGTACTGCACCGGGTAGCCCGTGGCGCGCGCGTAGCGCTCGGCCAGCTCCACCAGTTCTTCGGGGTCGATCAGCGGCGCGCGCGGCAGCAGCTCGGCGCGCAGCGCGGCCTTGGTGGTGTGCAGCGACAACGCCAGCGCAGGCTTCACCGGCGCGGCGGCCAGCTGCTCGAAGGCACGCCGGTCGCCCACCGTCGAAAACACCAGGCTCTTGTGGCCGATGCCGCCTTCATGGCCCAGCAGCGTGATGGCTTCCATCACGTTGTCGAGGTTGTGCGCGGGCTCGCCCATGCCCATGAACACCACCTTCTTGACCACGCGCAGACGCCGCGCCAGTGCCACCTGCGCCACGATCTCGGCGCTGCCCAGCTGACGCAGCAAGCCGCTCTGCCCGGTCATGCAAAACACGCAGCCCACCGCGCAGCCGACCTGCGTCGACACGCACAGGCCGTCGCGCGGCAGCAGCACCGATTCGACCGTCTGGCCATCGTGCAGCCCGACCAGCAAGCGCACCGAACCGTCGTCGCCCGGGTGCTCGGAAATCAGCCGCGCCAGACCGCGCAGATCGGCTTCGAGCGCCGGCAACTCGTTGCGCACCGACAGCGGCAGGAAGTCCTGCGGCTTGCGCCGGGGGCTGTCTTGCGACAAGGCGTGCGACCACAGCCGCAGCACGCGGTGCTCATGACACGGCAAGGCGCCGTGGTCGCGCAGGCGCTGGCGCAGCTGGGTCAGCCGCATGGGATCCCCTGCCGGGACATCGACGTCAAGCCGGCGCCTCACCGCGCGCGGCTCGCTGCCCGCGCGCGATGTCCACCCGAGTCAGCAGCAGCAGGCCGCCCACGAAGAACAGCCCCGTGGCGGCCATGGCCAGGCGCTGGTTGCCGTCGGTGAGCCAGGTGACAGCGCCATAGGTGAGCAGCCCCAGCACCGCAGAAGCACGGATGGCGAAGGTCCACAACCCGAAGAATTCGGCACGGTGGGCCAACGGGCTGAACTGCGCCACCATCGCGCGCCCGGCCGACTGGCTCGAGCCCATGCACAGCCCGGCGAGCAGCGCGGCACACCAGAACAGGCCCGGCCCGGTGGCTGCCACCGCGAGCGCCGTCATGACGATCCAGCCGACCAGCGTGGCCGCCAGCGCCGGCTTGTGGCCCACGCGGTCCTGCCAGTAGCCAAAGCCGAAGGCCCCGCCGGCCGCGGCGATGTTGACCAGAAAGATCAGCGCCATCGTGTCAGCCTGCTTGAAGCCCAGCGCCTGCTCGGCATACACCGCCGCCAACGCCACCACCACCGAGATGCCGGCCTGGTAGCTCGCGCCGCACAGCAGCAGCCACGAGAAATCGCGGTAGCTGCGCGCCAGCCGCCAGCTGTGCGCCAGCCGGGCCAGCGAGGCATCGGCCTCGTCGGCCACGGCGGCAGTAGCGGCGCGTTCACCGCCTGTGGCCACCCGAGCGGCCTGTGGCACCGCGCGCTCGCGCAGCAGCACGAAGGTGCCCAGCGAGGCCACGGCGTACAGGCCCGCCGTGATCAGCATGGTGACCGGCACGAACGAGGTGGCCGGTTCGCCGCGGGCCTGCGCGCCCAGCACATAGGCCAGGCTCAGGCCGAGCGCGAGCATGCCGCCGAGATAGCCAAAGCTCCAGCCCCAGCCCGACACGCGGCCGAGCGATTCGGGACGCGCCAGCTCTGGCAAAAACGCGGCGATCAGCGCCTCGCCGTAGGTGTAAGCCACGTTCGAGACGATCACCGCCACCACCGCCAGCCACAGGTCGCCGCGGCCGGCTTCGGCCAGCGCCGCGGTGGCCACCACGCAGGCCACGGTGCAAAAGCCAAGCAGCCGCTTCTTGGCAGCGTAGCGATCGGCGTGGGCTCCCAGCGCGGGCAGCGTGAGCATGGCGATCAGGCTCGATGCAGCAACCGCCAGCGTCCAGGCCAGCGTGCCCCAGGCGGCACCGTCGGCCACCACGCTCACGAAGTAGGCGTTGAACACCGCCGTCAGGACGACGGTGGTGTAGCCCGAGTTGGCAAAGTCATACAGCGCCCAGCCGAAGACCTCGCGCTTGAGGACGCCGTCGTTGAGCAATCGCCCGTTCGGTGGCGTTTGGGGCGTCATCGAGGCGGGCGCTCAGCGGTCGTGGTCGCCGGTGGGCGACAGGCTCGCCAGCACCTTGTCGACACGCTTGCCGTCGAGATCGACCACCTCGAAGCGCCAGCCTTCCCACTCGACGCTGTCGGTGATCTGGGGCAAGCGGCCCAGCAGCAGCATGATCATGCCGGCCAGGGTGTTGTAGCGGCCACGGTTTTCTTCGGGCAGCTCCTTGAGATCGAGCCGGTCTTTCAGCTCGGGCACCGGAATCAGGCCGTCGAACAGCCAGCTGCCGTCTTCACGGCGCACCGCCCACGAGTCACCATCGCTCGGCGTGGTGAACTCGCCGGTGATGGCCTCGAGCACGTCTCGCAAGGTGATCATGCCCTGCACCTCGCCGTACTCGTCGACCACGAACACCAGCTGCGTGCTCGACGCGCGGAACTGATCGAGCAGCTCCATGCCCGACAGCGTCTCGGGCACGAACACCGCCGGCTGCAACCGCTCGGTCACCTCGAGCGCACCGCCGCCCATCACCTGCTGCAGCAGGCTTTGCGCCGACACCACGCCCACCACGTCGTTGAGTCCGCCACGGCACACCGGGTAGCGCGAATGCTCATCGGCCGAGATGACCTTGAGCACGTCTTCGGAGCGGCCGGCCGCGTCGAGCCAGACGATGTCGGTGCGCGGAATCATCATCGAGCCGACCTGCCGGTCATCGAGGCGGAACACGTTGCGCACCATCTGGTGCTCCTGCGCTTCGATGACGCCGGCGTCGAGTCCTTCTTCCAGGCTGGCGGCGATTTCCTCTTCGGTCACGCTGCGGCTGGGGCCACCGCGGATGCCCATCAGGCGCAGCGTGCTCTCGGTGCAAAACGACAGCACCCACACGAACGGACGGGTGGCCGTGGACAGCCAGTTCATCGGCTGCGCCACCAGACGCGCCACCGCCTCGGGGTACATCTGGCCCAGCCGCTTGGGCACCAGCTCGCCAAAGATGATGGTCAGCACCGTGATCAGTGCCACCACCATGGCCGTGGCGCTGACGTGCGCGGCGCGGTCGTGCAGGCCGAACGTGTTTTGCAGCCACACCGAGAACGGCTCGGAGAACGCCGCATCGCCCACGATGCCGTTGAGCACGCCGATCGAGGTGATGCCGATCTGCACCGTGGACAAGAACTTGGTCGGGTCCTCGTGCAGCTCCATGGCCGCCACAGCGCCGGCATCACCGGTTTCCACCATCACCTGAAGCCGCGCCTTGCGGCTGGCCGTGAGCGCCATCTCCGACATGGCGAACAAGGCGTTGAGCACGATCAGGAAGAACAGAAGGGCAACGTCCATGCAAGGCGGTTGGGGAGCGGGGGCGGGCCAGCGTAGCAGAATCAAACGATGGTCTATCTGATTGGCGACGTGCAAGGCTGCTGCGGTGCGCTGCAGCGGCTGCTCGACGCGGTGGGCTTCTCGCCGTCACGCGACCGCGTGATCGTGCTGGGCGACCTGGTCAACCGCGGCCCCGACAGCCTGGGCACGCTGCGGCTGCTGCGCGGCCTGGGCGATGCGGCGAGCTGCCTGCTCGGCAACCACGACTTGCATCTGCTGGCAGTGGCGCACGGTGTGCGCAAGCTGCACCGCAGCGACACGCTGGCCGACATCCTGAATGCGCCCGACCGCGAAGCCTGGATCGACTGGATCCGCCAGCGGCGCCTTGCGCTGCATGAGCACGGCTGGCTGATGGTGCACGCCGGCGTGCCGCCCGCCTGGACGCTTCAAACCACGCTGCAGCTGGCCGGCGAGGTCGAGCAGCAACTGCGTGGCTCCGATCTGCATGGCTTTCTGAGCGTGATGTACGGCAACCAGCCCGCACGCTGGGACGACGCGCTCAGCGGCCACGACCGGCTGCGCTTTGCCGTCAACGCGCTCACACGGGCGCGCTTCGTGGCCGCCAACGGCACGCTCGATTTCGAAACGAAAGAAGGCGCTGCCGGCGCCCCACCCGGCCTCGTGCCGTGGTTCGACCACCCCGATCGCCGCACGGCCGGCGTGCCGATGGCCTTTGGCCACTGGTCCACGCTCGGCCTGATCAACCGCCCCGACCTCCTCGCGCTGGACACCGGCTGCGTGTGGGGCGGGCGCCTCAGCGCCGCGCGGCTCGATGGATCAGGCGGCGCCGAGATCATCCAGGTCGATTGCGAACAGGCGCAGCGGCCGGGTTGATGTCTCGGGGTGCAATTGAGGCGCTGAAAGCGCGTCAATTATCGTAGCTACAATTAAGCATGATCGTTGAGTTCGATCCCGTCAAGGATGCGGGCAATCTGGACAAGCACGGCCTGTCGCTCGCGCTGGCCCTGGAGCTTGAATGGGATGCCGCTCTTGTGTGGATCGACAACCGCCAGCAGTACGGCGAAATGCGCATGATCGCTCTGGCGCCAAAGACAGGCATCGTCTACTGCGTTGCCTTTGTTGATCGCGGCGCAGTGCGTCGAATCATCAGTCTGCGGCGCGCCAACCGACGCGAGGTGAAGCACTATGTCCAAAGCACCGAAGAAGATTCCGATTGAAATGCCCAGCCTGGCCGAGGACCGCAAGATCACGGCGGCAGCCAGATCGGACCCTGACGCACAACCGCTCACGGTCGCGCAATTGAATGCGATGGTGCCCTTGCGCTCAGCGCGAGGACGGCCCAAGTCCGAAAGCAAGAAACTCCTGCTCTCGGTGCGCTACAGCCCCGAGGTCATCGCCTACTTCAAGTCGACCGGCGAGGGCTGGCAAGCACGCATGGACGGCGTGCTGCGGCAATACGTGCAAGAGCACTCGGGCCATTCCTGAGCCCACAAGCGTCATCCAAACGATGAGCGGATCGTCCGCCCGTCACCATCCACACTCACCACCCATGAACCGATCCAAAACCCTCGCCGCGCTCGCCCTGTGTGCATGCACGTTGTTCGTCTCCACCGCCCGCGCCGCCCGCGCCGCCGACGCCTCAGGCGTCAAGGTGGACGTGCTCATGCAATCGACCACCTCGTGGGACGGCGTGCCGTATGGGGCCTACCCCACCGGCCAGACCGAGCTGACGATGCTGAGGATCACCATCGCGCCGCACACCACCTTGCCGTGGCACACCCACCCCATGCCCAATGCGGCCTATGTGATGTCGGGCGAGCTGACGGTGGAAAAAGCCGAGGGCGGCCTCAAGAAGCTGCTGGTGGCCGGCGACGTGCTGCCCGAGACGGTCAACTCGACGCACCGCGGCTACACCGGCGAGCAGCCCGTGGTGCTGATCATGTTCTACGCCGGCGCCCAACGCGTGCCGCTGTCGCGGCCGGCCGAATAACGCCCCCGGGGCGCGGGCCAGCCGGCCAACCCTCACCGATACAATTCGCGACGTCCGGAAGCGTGGCCGAGTGGTTTAAGGCTGCAGTCTTGAAAACTGCCGTGGGGGTAACCCCACCGTGAGTTCGAATCTCACCGCTTCCACCAAAAGCCCCCGCGCAGGGGCTTTTTCGCGCCCGGCTGGAGCGGACGAGGCCGTAGTTGAAGCCACCTTCCTATCGCTGGCACAGCCCATGGGGACGGCTTGGGCATATCCTCATCGAATGGTCGAACCGCGACGCATCATCGTCATCGCCGGCCCGAATGGGGCGGGTAAGACGACGTTCGCGCGTGAGTTTTTGCCCCAAGAAGCTCACTGTCCCGACTTCATCAATGCCGACCTGATCGCAGCGGGGCTGTCTCCCTTCAACCCCGAGGCGGCGGCGCTGCGCGCCGGACGGCTGATGCTTGAAGAAATCGCGTCGCGCGTGGCTCACGGCGCGGGCTTCGCGTTCGAAACGACGCTGAGTGGCGTCACTTATGCGCGGCAGATTCCGGTTTGGCGCAGCAATGGCTACTTCGTGAAGCTCGTGTTCCTGTCGCTGCCTCATGCGGACATGGCCATTGCGCGCGTCGCCGCTCGTGTGGCGCAAGGCGGGCACGATATTCCGGAGGCGACGATTCACCGCCGCTTCGAGGCTGGACTGCGCAATTTCAACTGGCTCTACAAGCCTTTGGTGAATGCCTGGGCGCACTACGACAATTCAGGCTCAGCCCCCGTTTTGATGGACAGCGAGGACAACCCATGAACCCGCCAGACAACCGACAACTGTCAGCCGCCAGCCCCACCCGTGACGTCGACCTGCTGGGCGCGGCCGAGGCACTGCGCCGCGCGGCCCGCAAGGCACAGGCCTTGGCGGTGCAAACGGGCACCCCGTGCTACGTCTGGCGCGATGGCCGGATGGTGAACGTGGGTGGGCCCGCGAGCGTTGGGGGACGTCCGGATCAAGCTTGATCCCCTGTGGGGCGCCAGCCCTGTGGACGAGAGCACCAAGGATCGGACGGACGCCCCCAACGACACGCCGCCGCCCGCAGACCTTCCTCCGGCGGCTATGAGTGCCTGGGTGACCCAGCTGAAACGGCGCGTCTGGGCGAGGACTTGGGTCGCCAGCAAGCTGCGTCCGCGAGCCTATGGCGAGAAGATCGAGTCGCGAGCCTTGAAAAGGCTTGCTGTTCTACAGACGCCGCTTCCACCAAAAGCCCCCGCGCAGGGGCTTTTTTCATCCCCCGAGCACCGTCTCCCAAGCCTGCACAGGCACGCCCTGCGGCTGGATCAGCGACGCGACCACGCCTTCGAAGCGTTCGACGATCACATCCCAGTCGAGTTCGCACGCGCTGCGCCGGGCTTGGGTGCCCAGCGTGCGGCGGCGTTCGGGGTCGGCGGCCAGATCGAGCGCGGCCTGCACGAAGGCCGACTCGTCATCGCAGCCCGCCAGCAGGCCGTTGTCGCCATGGCGAATCAGTTGCGCCGCGGCCGCATGGTCAAAGGCCACCACGGCCAGACCGCTGGCCATGGCCTCGGTGGTGACATTGCCGAAGGTCTCGGTCAGGCTGGGAAACAAGAACAGATCGGCCGATGCGTAATGCGCGGCCAGCCGCTCGCCGTGGCAGTGGCCTGCAAAGATGGCCGATGGGCACCGCGCGTGCAAGTCCTCGCGCTGCGGGCCGTCGCCCACCCACACCAGGCGTGCACGCGGCTGCACGGCGCGGATCGCCTCGAAGGCGCGCAACACGACGCCGAGGTTTTTCTCAGGCGCCAGCCGCCCGACGCAGGTGACCACCAGGTCGTCGGGTTCAACACCCCAGCTGCGGCGCAAGTCGTCGCTGCGCTGCTCAGGCGAAAAGCGGGCGGTGTCGACGCCGCGCGAGACCACGCTCAGGTTGCGCAACCCGATGAGTTCGAGCTCTCGGCGCAGCGCATCGGTGGGCACCATAGTGCGGCCGGTGCGGTTGTGGAACCAGCGCAGATAGGCCATCACCGGGCGCTTGAGCCAGCCGATGCGGTAGTAGCGGCTGTAGGCGTGAAAGTTGGTGCGGAAGTCCGAGCTGACCGGCAGCTTGAGGTGCGCCGCCGCGCTCAGCGCCGACCAGCCCAGCGGCCCTTCGGTGGCGATGTGGACGGCGTCGGGCCGCTCGGCGCTCCACAGGCGGATCAGCGCGCCGCGCGCCGGCAGCCCCATGCGCAGCGACGGGTAGTTGGGGATCGGCAGCCCGCGCATCAGCACCTCGTGGAAACGTCCTCGGGTGCAGGCCGAATCGGCCGCGCTCTGCCGCGGACGGATCAACTGCACGTCGTGGCCGCGCCGGTGCAGCCCTTCGACCACGCGCGCCAATGTGAGCGCCACGCCGTTGACCTCGGGCGGGTAGGTTTCGGTGACCACCGCCAGGCGCAGCGATCGCTGGTCTGCCACAGGTGGAGAGGCCGGGATGCGTGGCGTGTGCGACAAGTCCATCGAACCATGCTGCACGCCGATCGCAACAGCTTGATGACAGGCCGCCACATCCGCACGACCGTCACGCCGCTTTCACGCAAGGTCGTCAACATCGTCAGCGGGAGCAGCGCCTTGCAGCGCACCCGCCCTTCGACCACAACCACCAAGGCATGCCGTGAACAACTTTCTGCAAGCACTCGAAGAGCAGCGCTGGGACGACCACCGCTACTACCACCACAGCCGCATCAACCAGAGCCTGCACCTGCTCAGCGCCATCTGCTTCGTGATCTCGTACGGGCTGCTGTTCGTCGATCCGGCGATGGCGGCCCTCCTCGCCTGGGGCGTGTCGATGACCAGCCGTCAGGCCGGGCACTTCTTCTTCGAGCCGCGCGGCTACGACGAGCTCAACCAGGTCACCGACGCCTTCAAGGAAGAGGTCAAGGTCGGCTACAACATCCGCCGCAAGATCGTCCTGCTCGCCGTGTGGGCTGCGATTCCGCTGCTGCTGTGGGCGTCACCGTCGGTGTTCAACCTGATCACGCCGGCCACGTCGTTCAGCGGCTTCCTGCATGACGTTGGCATGGCCTGGCTGGCTCTGGGCGTGGCCGGCCTGTTCGTTCGGGTGGGTCAGCTGTGGATCCAGCAAAGCCTGGCCACGGGGCTGGTCTGGATGACCAAGATCATCACCGACCCGTTCCACGACATCAAGCTCTACCACCGCGCCCCGTTGCTGCTGCTGCGCGGCGAGTGGGTCGAGACGACCCCCCACGTTCGTGCTGATTGAGCCTCGGCGCTCTTGAGCCGGCCGGCGGCCCGCGGGCCGTCAGCCGGCTGACCTCAGCCTCGAAACCGCCGCTGCAGCATCTCGCGCAGGATGCCGCGGCGGATCAACCGGTTGCTCGTCGAAGCACCGTCCCACCAGCCTGCGGCCTGCATGTCGCGCGCTGCGGCCACGAAGCGCTGCTGCACCTCGGCGACATCGGCATCGCTGTAGTTGAGGCTGAAGATGATGCGACCCGAACCCACCCAGCTCAGCGCCAGCCCATGTGCCCGCAGATAGAACTGCAGCATCCAGTTGTAGCGCGCGGGCTGTGTGTAGAACACCGTCCAGATCGACGACAGGTTCGCAATGCGCACCGGCACGCCCGCTGCCTCGAGCGCCTGATTGAAGCGTTGGGCACGCTCGTTCCAACGCTCGTCGAGTCCGTCGTAGATCGCCTGCACCGGCGCACTTTCGAGCCGGCCGAGAAACGCGTTCATCGCGCCCATGACGTACGGGTGCGCGTTGAACGTTCCGCGGGCAAAGCACACATCGGCCGGGCGGTCTTCGCGGAAGCGCTTCATCAGCGCCGCACGCCCGCACACCACGCCCACCGGCAGCCCGCCGCCCAGCGTCTTGCCGTAGACCACCATGTCGGCGGCCACGCCGAAGTACTGCTGCGCGCCGCGCGGTGCGAGCCGAAAGCCCACGAACACCTCGTCGAAGATCAGCACGATGCCGCGCTCGGTGCACACCGCGCGCAACTCGCGCAGCCACGCGGTGTAGGCCTCGCGGTCAAAGCCGGCGTGACGCCCGCTGTCGACCAGCGACGAATCGGCCGGCGCGCCGGCGTTCGGATGCAGTGCCTGCAATGGATTGATCAGCACGCAGGCGATGTCGCGCCGCGTGCGCAGCACCTTGAGCGAGTTCTCGTGCATGTCGCGCAGCGTGTAGGTCTCGCGCGGCGGCAGCGGGTTGCCGGGGCCGGGCTGCACGTCTTCCCACCAGCCGTGGTACGCGCCGCAAAAGCGCACCAGGTGCCTGCGGCTGGTGTGGTACCTCGCCAGCCGCACGGCCTGCATCACGGCTTCGGTGCCCGACATGTGGAACGACACCTCGTCGAGCCCGGAAATCGCCTTCAGGCGCCGCACGTTGTCGAGCACGCACGGGTGATAAGCGCCGAGCACCGGGCCGAGCGCGCGCGCGTTCGCAGCGCCCTCGTCGATGCACTCCTTGTAGAAATCGACGCCGAACACATTGACGCCGTACGAGCCGGTCAGGTCATAGAACGCGTTGCCATCGAGGTCTTCGACCGTCACGCCGTGCGAGGCCTGCAAGAAGCTGCCCGACTTCAGGTGCTGGCGCAGGTACGGGCTGTACTGGAACGGCACGCGGTAGCTGCTGGTGAACTGCAAGTCGGACACGCCCTCGCGCGCCTCGGCCGTCATGGCCGCGCTGCGCGGGTAGCGCTCGTCGTACAGCCGCGTCAGTTGCTCGAAGCCCGCGCGCCGGCGGGCGATCACGTCAGCGCTGGCGCCGTCGGATCCGAAAAATCTGTCTTCGTCGTAGGCGTAGCCGGGGATCAACCCGGCCACGCGCTTGGCCATGCGCGAGTGGCCGGCCAGCGAGCGGTGCTTGGCCTGCGACAGCTCGAGCCGCCGCTTCGCGTGTGGAAACGCCCAGGCAAACACGCCGAGCGCCAGGGCAGATAGAGCAAAGGATTCGTCCATGAATGTGTGTGTGTTGATGCCCAACCCGCTGTTTACTAGCCTCAATTGACAGGACCGTGAAAACCATGAATCCGCTGCGCCGACTCGTCGCCAACGAAGACCTCAATTTCCTGCTGACCAACCGGGTGCCACGCATCCTGCTCACACGCTTCATGGGCTGGTTCAGCCAGATCCGTCATCCATGGCTGGCGCGCGCGTCGATCGCGGTGTGGCGCTTGTTCACCGATCTCGACCTGAGCGATGCGCGCCAGCAACGCTTTGCCAGCCTGCACGATTGCTTCACCCGCGAGCTCAAAGACGGCGCACGCACGATCGACACCCGCGCCGACATCCTGAGCAGCCCATGCGATGCGATCGTCGGCGCGTGCGGGCAGGTTGAAGACGGTCAGGTGTTTCAGGCCAAGGGCTTTCCGTACGCGATCAAAGACCTGTTCGGTCCCACGCAAGACACCAGCGTGTTCCGCAACGGAACCTACGTGACCTTGCGGCTCACGTCGGCGATGTACCACCGCTTCCATGCGCCGCAGGACTGCGACGTCGAGCACCTGAGCTACCTCAGCGGCGACACCTGGAACGTCAACCCGATCGCGCTGGCGCGCGTCGAGCAGCTGTTTTGCAAGAACGAGCGCGCCGTGTTGCGGCTGCGCCTGCAGCACGGTGGCCAGCCCATCGCGCTGGTGCCGGTGGCCGCCATCCTGGTGGCCAGCATCCGGCTGCATTTCCTGGATGTGCTGCTGCACGTGCGCTACCGGGGCGCCAACGAAATCGCCTGCCAGGCGCGCTTTGCCAAGGGTCAGGAGATGGGCTGGTTCCAGCACGGCTCGACCATCCTGGTGTTCGCGCCGCCCGGATTCAGCCTGTGCGAGGGCATCACCACAGGCCAGCGCATCCGCATGGGGCAAGCGCTGATGCAGCAAGGTCACACCGACTGACGCAGTGCGCTGCGTGCGAGCGGGTCAGCCCGCTCGCCATGTGCGTTCAGGCCTGCGCGCGAGGGCTCAGGAGCCCGGCGAGATCTCGATGCTGCCGATCGCCACGCCGCTGGGCAAAGGCTGCAGCGCGGGGGCGGATCGGGGTGCCTGGGCCGGCGCCACCGAGTGCTGCGCCTGGGCGCTGTGGTCGATGATCTCGAGACGACCATCGTGGTGCTCGACCAGCGCGGTGAGGCTCTCGACCCAATCGCCGTCGTTGCAGTACAGCACCCCCTCGACCTGGCGGATCTCTGCGTGGTGGATGTGTCCGCACACCACACCGTCGAGGCCGCGTTTGCGCGCCTCGGTGGCCAGCGCCGCCTCGAAGTCGCCCATGTAGCTGACCGCGCGCTTGACCTTGAGCTTGAGAAAGCGCGACAGGCTCCAGTACGGCAAGCCCAGCCTCGCGCGCGCCGCGTTGAATCGGCGGTTGAGCTTGAGCGTGAACTCATAGGCGGCATCGCCCGCGTAGGCCAGCCACTTGGCGCACTGGATCACGCCGTCGAACAAGTCGCCGTGAGTGATCCACAGGCGGCGGCCGTCGGCCAGCGTGTGCACGCAGTCCTCGACGATGTCCACGCCACCGAAGTTGTGCGCCACATAGCGCCGCGCAAATTCATCGTGGTTGCCGGGCACGAAGATCACCCGCGTGCCCTTGCGCGCCTTGCGCAGGATCTTTTGCACCACGTCGTTGTGGCTTTGCGGCCAGAACCACGAGCGGCGCAGTTGCCAGCCATCGATGATGTCGCCCACCAGGTACAGCGTCTCGCACTCGGTGGTGCGCAGGAACTCGAGCAGCGCTGCCGCCTGACAGCCCGGGGTGCCCAGGTGCAGGTCGGAGATCCAGACCGTGCGCACGTTCAGGGTTCCATCGGCTTTGGCGTCTTCCATGCTGGCGGGTGATGTGTGCATGGACGGTCATCGTCAAGCCGCGAGATGACACGCTGTTGACAGCGCCCACCGCAGCGCGCGTGCCGCATCGGCACCACATGTCACGGCTTCGTCAAGAAACCGTCACGGCAAATTCACCGGCGGCGCGGAGCATCTGCCAAACCCAAGGAGAAGTTGATGAGGGACGTGCCCATGCCCACCCTGCCGCTGTTTGATCTGCGCCCGCACAAGAACCTGTTTCGCCCCATGGCGCCCACGCCGTCGCACACGGCGCTGCACCGCCAACCCCGCACCCGCACCGCACCGATCACCTTCGAAGCCGTGTGGGCGCGCAACCTCGATGAAGTGCGACTGGCTCAGCAACTGCGCCACCGGGTGTTCGTCGAGGAAATGGGCGCGCGCGTGTCGGTTCCGGTGGGCACACCCAGCGGCCATGACGCCGATCTGTTCGACGACCATTGCGAACACCTGCTGCTGCGCGTGACCACCGACGGCGAGCCCGGCCCGGTGATCGGCACCTACCGGGTGCTGACGCCGGCCGCTGCCAAGCGCGTGGGTGGCCTGTACAGCGAAACCGAATTCGACCTGACCCGATTGCGCGCGATGCGCACCCGCATGGCCGAGCTGGGCCGCTCGTGCGTGCACCCGGACTGGCGCACCGGTGGCGCCATCCTCGCCCTGTGGGGCGCGCTCGCCGACTTCATGAAGCGCAACGAGCTCGACACGATGATCGGCTGCGCCAGCGTGGGCATGCGCGATGGCGGCCACGTGGCGGCCAGCCTGTGGACGCAACTGAGCGCCACCCACCTCGCCCCCATCGACTGGCAGGTGCGTCCGCGCCTGCCGCTGCCGGTCGACCAGCTGCGCTGCGATCTGCCCGTCGAGCCGCCGGCCCTGATCAAGGGCTACCTGCGCTGCGGCGCCAAGGTGCTGGGGCCACCGGCCTGGGACCCTGAGTTCAACACCGCCGATCTGCCCATGCTCATCCGCCTGAACGACCTGCCGGCTCGCTACCGCAAGCACTTCCTCGGCGAGTGAGCGCAGCGCGCCACGGCAAGGGCAAAATCCTGCCCGGCCGTGCCTGACGACGCTGCGTTTTCAGGGCGAGCCGTACTCGCTCACACAAGGCAGTTTCGCGATGGGCATCAACAACGTCCCGACAGCTCTCAATGGCCTGACCGCCAGGGCCAAGCCCATCCCCCAGGAAGTCCAGCACCAGGCCATGCGCGAGGCTCAGGATCAGGTGTCGCGCCGCATCCTGGCCGGCGAAAAGCTCACACCCGAGCAACGCTCCACGGCCGAGCGGGAGGCCTATCAGGCGCGGCTGTTGTCGCTGCTCGCGGGCCAGCCCTGATCGTTCACCTGCAGGCCCGAACGGCCTGCCACCTCAGCTCGCAGGCGCCTCGCTCGACGGCACGATGACGACTTCGGTGCCGGGGATCTCGCGGGTGATCTGGGCGGCGATCGCGTCGATGCGGTTTTGCACTTCGCCCATCAGCAGAGCGGGATCGAACTGCAGAAACACCTCGACGTAGACCCGCGGACCGGAGCGGCGGGTGCGGATCTTGTGCAGCCGGTCGTAGTCGTCGAAGCGCTCGACGAGCTGGCGCAGGATGCGCAGCTGCAAATGCTCGGACAGGCTCGCATCGAGCAGGTCACCCACCGATGAGCTGGTGATCGACCAGGCCGCGTGCAGCAGAAAAAACACGCCCAGCAGCGAGGCGATCGGGTCCAGATACCAGCTCCAGCGCTGCCCGTGGCACACCACCTGGGTGATCAGCGTGATCGCCATCAGCGCGTCGAAGCACGCCTTGGAAAACCACAGCTTGGCCTGCGATTCGAGGATGGCCGATTCGCGCTTGCGCAGCTCGAGCCGGTTGCGCATCGAGATGCCAAAGCCGATCGCCGCGTAGGTGGTGAAGATCACGATGCCGGGCAGCGTGCCCTCGGTGGGCTGAGGGTCGCGCAGGTGATGAGACGCCTGCACGAGGATGAAGCCAGCGCACGCCACCATCGCCACCGCGATGGCCACGCTGACCAGGTTCTCGAGCTTGCCGATGCCATAGGCGTAGCGCTCGTCGGGGGCGCGCCGCACCGCACGCACCGTGAGGTACGCCGCCAGCACGGCGAGGAAGTCGGTGGCCTCCTTGAGCAGGTCGCTCATGATGGTGAGCGAGGTCGAGGCGAACGCCGCACCGCCGGTCAGGCACACATCGAGCAGGCAGAAGGCCACGGCCACCTGCAAGCCGCGTTCATGGGAGTTCGAGGAGGCGGGAGTGCTCATCTGGGTTCTGCGCACATTGAATGGCGGATTTGAAAACCAAGATGGCCTGCAAGGCTGAACCCTGCAGGCCACCTGGAGCCGCGCCGATTGTGGCCGAGCCCCGTGACGAGCGATACCGGTGCGTTACAGCCCGACCGCCCCCAGCGATGCGACGAACCCCCGAGCCGGCACGAAGCCGACCACGCGGGCGTCGGCCTGCTCGCGGCCTTGCTTGTCGAAGAACAGCACGCCCGGCGGGCCGAACAGCCCGAAGCGCTTGAGCAGCGCGCGGGCCTCGGCCGAGTTGTCGGTCACGTCGGCTTGCAGCAGCACAGCGTTGGCCATTCGCGGCTGCACGGCGGGGTCGCTGAAGGTCAGGTGTTCCATCTCCTTGCACGACACGCACCAGTCGGCATAGAAGTCGAGCATCACCGGCCGGTCGGCCACCTTCAGCGCGGCCTCCAGTTCGGCCACGGTGCGGATGCGGCGAAAGCTCGTGGCCTGCGTGGCGGCAGGAGCCACGCCGGTGCCGCGCGCGAAGTGACCCAGCGGCTGCAGCGGGTTGTCGCTGCCAGACAGTGCGCCCACCACCTGCGTGGTGCCCAGCACGGCCAGCACCAGCGCCACGCCCTTGGCCAGACGCTGGCGGCCGGTGGCCGTGTCGGCCAGACGGTCAAGCAGCTTGAGATAGATCGCACCGACCAGCAAGCCGCTGCCGATGATCAGC
>CANGBT010000036.1 GCA_947452135.1 Burkholderiales bacterium | reverse complement strand
GAGCGCTACCAGGACCGCTACATCATCGTGGACCTGCCGCCGCTGCTCGACACCGCCGATGCGCTGGCGTTCATCCCGCAGGTCGACACCACGCTCGTGGTGGTGGAAGAGCACACCACGTCCATCCAGGACCTGGAAAACATGACCGAGCTGCTCGCGCCTTTCAACCTGATCGGCACCGTCATGAGCCGCCCGCGCCAGACTGAAAAGGGCGCCAAGTCGAAGTCGGCGCCCTGGTATTCAAAGTTGGGGCGAACCAAGGGCGACTAGATCTCAGGGCCTCGTGGCGGTGCCCCACGGCCCCGGCACGAGCACCCCGCTTGCCCGCGTCCTAACGTGCGCCCGGCTGCGACTTCACAACCCGTCGCGGCTGGTTGTCGTTGGGCGTCAGTTCGGCGATCAAGCTGTCGATTTCCTGCATCGCGTCCTCCAACGTCACCGTGTCGTGGCTCTCGATGAACTGCATGAACTTCGAATGCTGGGGCTTGAACTTGTCAGCAACACCGATCTCGCTCCAGAAAAGGTCTGCTGCGTCGGCTGAGGTGATGAAAGTCATTTTTAAGTCCTTGGGAAAGTTGCTCATGAGGGACCGAAATCTCGGCTGGAGGGAATCCTAGGTATCGAGATCATTCGAGTAAAGTCAATTGTTCTTATGCTCTGCATCACTGAATACCTATGCACGCAACCTTTCGCCAACTGCAGTTGTTTCTGGCTCTGGCCGAGGCCGGGAGCATCACGGCGGCAGCACGCGCTTGCCATGTCACGCAGCCGACCGTGTCGATGCAACTCAGAGACCTGGCCGACTCCATCGGTTTGCCGCTCTACAACCAGTTCGGCAAACGCTTGCGCTTGACTGAAGCAGGCGAGGCGCTGGCCACCGCCGCCAAGAGCATGAGCAGCGAGTGGGTTGCGTTCGAGCAGAAGATCAACGCGCTGAAGGGCTTGACGCAAGGGCGCTTGAGCATCTCGGTGGTCAGCACCGCCAAGTACTTCATGCCCGGCATCCTGGGAACGTTTTGCGCGCGCTACCCGGACATCGACATCGCGCTTCAGTTGCTCAACCGCGATGGCGTGCTCGCGCGCTTGCAAGGCCACCGCGACGATCTCTACATCATGTCGATGCCGCCCCCGGACATGGAACTCGAGCAGGAGGTTTTCCTGCCGAATCCGCTGGTCGTGATCGCCGCCAAGGGACACCCGCTGGCGCAGCGCACGGCGATCCCCTTGGCCGCACTGGCCAAGGAGCGGTTCATCCTGCGCGAGCAAGGCTCGAGCACGCGCATGGCTTGCGATGCGCACTTCGACTGCCTGGGATTCAAGCCCAATGTGCGGCTCGAGCTGGGCAGCAACGAGGCCATCAAGCACTCGGTGGCCGCAGGTCTCGGGCTGGCTGTCTTGTCGCGTCATTCGATCGCTGGTCGTGCCGACGGAGATGGCGTGACGGAGCTGAAAGTGCATGGCTTCCCGGCGCAGTCCAACTGGTTCATCCTGTACCCGAAAGACCACCGGCCCGCGCCCGTCGTCGTCGAGTTCCTGGCCCACCTGCGCGCCAGCGCGAAGGAATTGACCGCCTCCATTTCTGCGGCCGTTCGGACCTGAATTCAACGCCCCTCCCGGGGGCGAGTCGGGGGTGATGTGGCAAGTGTGCGCTGGCAGACAGACGCCACTGCGTCGCACGTCCAACATGAGGCTCACGCCACCTGAAGGACCCCCGAATGAACACCCCGAAAAGACACGCCTCGCTGTCTCGCTGCCCACGGCGCAAGCTCGCCTTGGTTGTGGCATCGACTGCTGCTCTCGTGTTGGGCGGATGCGCCTCTGCACCCGTGCCCACCGAGAAGATGGCCGTGGCTGAAGCGTCCGTCAAGCACGCGATGACGAGCAGTACGAGCGACAGCGCTCCCGCCGAACTGCAGCTGGCCATCGACAAGCTCGCCGCGGCCAGGCAGGCCATGGCGGCGAAAAACTACGAGCGAGCGGCCCAACTCGCGCAACAGGCGGAGCTCGATGCGCAGGTCGCTGAACTGCACGCGCAGTCGGCACGCTCGCGCAAGGCGGCGCATGAATCGCAGGAAGCCGCTCGCGTTCTGCGTGAAGAAATTTCCCGCTGAACCGCGCGCTGAACTGCCCCCATCACCGAACTGGAACAAGTCATGAACAGCCGATTCCTTCTTCTCTCCACGATGACCGCCGTGCTCGCTGCCTGCAGCACCGCGCCCGTTCCCAATGCGTCGCTGGACAGGGCCCGCAGCAGCTTCGATCAGGCGCAGACCAACGAGCAGGTCGCGCAGTTGGCGCCCGATGAACTCGGCCGCGCGCGCGAGTCCCTGCGCGTCGCCGAGAAGGCCCGCATCGACGGCGCCGAGACGAGCACCGTCGACCATCTGGCCTACGTGGCCTCGCAACGCGTCGCCATTGCCAACGAAACCGCCGCCAGCAAGGCAGCGCAGGCCGTCACAGCCGGCGCCAGCGTCGAGCGAGACAAGCTGCGCCTTGTGACACGCACGAACGAGGCGAATGTGGCCAACCAGCAGCTCGCCGCGTCGAAGCAACGCAATGCGACCACGGCGGCCGAACTCGCGGCGCTCAGCGCCTCAGCGGGGCGCGACCAGGCTCGGGTCAGTGATCTGGAGTCACAACTCAGTGAGCTCAACGCCAAGAAGACCGACCAAGGCATGGTCGTCACCTTGGGTGATGTCTTGTTCGAAAGCGGCAAGTCCAATCTGGTGGGGGAGGGCCCGGCCAGTCTGACGAAGGTTGCCGAGTTCTTCCGCCGCAACCCGCAGCTCAGCGCCTCCATCGAGGGATACACCGACAGCGTTGGCAGCGAGGCCATGAACCAGGGCCTGTCCGAACGCCGCGCCAGCTCGGTCAAGACGGCGTTGGTGGATCTGGGCGTGCCGACCAACCGGCTGACCACGCGCGCGCACGGCGAGAGCATGCCGGTGGCAACCAACAGCACCCCGGCTGGGCGCCAGATGAACCGTCGTGTCGAGATCGTTTTCGCGCAGCAAGCCGACGACACGCCGCTCAGATAGTCGACTGATCTGTGGGGGCGCTTCGACAGGACCCCACCGTCGTCAACCTGCGCCGCTGGCGGACAGCCGTGACCTTGAGTGCATCGATCGTTGCGTTGCGATCAGAACAACTGTCCCTGCGTGTCGGGCGGTGTGCGCGCACGGCGCTTGGCCGGCGTCGTGGGCGGCAGGCCGCTTTTTCGCGAGCCGTGCTTGTTCTGGATGGCGTTGGCCTCTGACTTGGCCTCTCGCGTCTGGCGCAAGGGGTAGAGCTGTTCCTTGGCGGCGGCCACCGCTGCGCGCTCATTGACGATGGGTCTCGGATACGCGGCAGTGCCGATCTCCGGCACCCATCGACGGATGTACAGCCCCTGTGGATCGTGGTCGAGCGCTTGCTTGGCAGGCGAATAGATGCGCAGCGTGTTGATGCCCGTGGTGCCCGATTGCATCTGCATCTGGCTCCAGTGGATGCCGGGTTCGAAGTCCAGAAACTGACGCGCCAGAAAGAGCCCCGGCTCGCGCCAGTGCAGCCACAGGTGGTAGGCCGCAAAACTGACCAGCATCGCGCGCATGCGGAAGTTCAGCCAACCGGTCTCGCGCAGCTGGCGCATGCAGGCATCGACCATCGGAAAGCCAGTGCGGCCTTCACACCAGGCTTGCAGGCGCTCGCGGTCGATCTCGCCCTCGTGCACGCCGTCGCCGGCGCGCAGTCCGTCCATGCTGCGCGCCACGTTGCGCCACTCGATGGACGGTTCGTCCTCGAGCTTTTGCATGAAGTGACAGTGCCAGCGCAGCCGGCTGGCAAAGCCGCGCAAGGCGTACGCCAGTTCGCGATCGGTCGTGGCGGCCATGCGCGCCTCGGTGGCCTGGTGCACGCAGCGCATCGAGATCGTTCCGAAGGCCAGGTGTGCGCTGAGCCGGCTGCAGCCCTCGGCAGCGGTGAGCGGGCTGGACATCGCCCGTCGGTAGTCGCGGCCACGGCCCGCGAGAAAACTCTCCAACGTGGCCCAGGCGGCTCGCTCGCCTGCTGCCGGCAAGGCGGCACTCAAGGCGCTCACGCCCAGATCGCCCAGCGTGGGCACCCGCTCGGCCTGCAGGCCCGTTGACACCTTGAAGCCCGCAGCGCTCGGCGCCTCGGGTGCATTCATGCGCTGCGCCCACAAGCCGGCCCACCCGGCGCGCGAGCGCAGACGCCGCACCACGCCGGTTTGCGGCATCTCGGTCCACTGAACGCCCTGGTGGCGGCACCAATCGGCCACGGCCAGATCGCGCGTGTAGCTCCAGCCGGGACCGGTTTCTTCGTGGCTGAGCAGGTGGGTGAAGGCGAACTCGCGCTGCAGCGTTTGCAGCACTTGCGGCATCGATCCGCTGCGCACAAGCAGCGGCAAGCCGCGTGCTGCGAGATCACGTTGCAGTTCGGCCACGCAGTCGAGCATGAAGCCGACGTGCCGAGGGTCGCACTCGGGGCTGTCCAGCCACTCCGGCTCGATCACCACCAGGCCGACTGCGCGGTCGAAGCCCATGGCTTCGGCCAGCGGCGCGTGGTCGCGCACGCGCAGGTCGCGCTTGAACCACACCACAGCGGCTGTACCCGTCATGTCGCGCACCTTCAACGCTCAGGTTCAGTCTGACCGTGGCCTGATGGATGCAGCGTCACGCCGGCCAACGGGTGGGCGATGCCACCGTCGCCGTAGCTGCCGATGACTTCGGCAATCACCACCTGATAGCCGGCCAGCCATTGCTGCTGGCGTTGCTTGGCTGCGATGTGTGCCGGGTGCTTCATCAGCGCTTGCAGCGACGCCAGCGTGTCCCAGTAGTAAACGGTCGACACCAGTCCGTTGGACGGGTTCTCCCAGCTCTCCTCACCCAGGTAGCCCGGGGTCGATCTGGCGACCCCGGCGATCACGCTGTCCAGCGCGTGGAATTCGTCGTCGAACTCGCGTTTGGCGAAGGTGAAGGTGGCTGTGTACATGGTGCGAGGTTATTCGTTCGGTGCGCTTCGGGTGTGATGGTTTCATGCGCCGGCGATGCCCGCCGTCGCTGACGCGGGGCCCGCATTGACCTCGTGACATATGTGACAATTAAGACAAAGATGTCACCTCATTGTGGGTTGGAGCGACTGGCAAAGCCGCGCCGAACCGCCCTCATGAGTGGGCAACAGCCGTGGTCAATTTCGCCTTCCGGGCACATCACATGGGCAACATACACCGCCTGAAACCGGCCGTTTCTTCAGCTGACGCGGACGCGCAATTGAAGCTCGGCCTGCGGTATTACCAAAGCGGCGAGGTCACGCAAGACAGCGAGGACTACGCCTTGGCAGCGCACTGTTTCCAAATGGCTGCCGCGCAAGGATTGGCCGCGGCCCAGTTCAATCTGGGGCTGATGTGCTACCACGGTCGCGGGCTTCCTCTGGACTTTGTTCAGGCTGCGTTCTGGTACCAGTTGGCGGCGGAGCAGGGCCACACGGACGCGCAGTTGAACCTGGCCTCGATGTACACCAACGGTGAGGGCGTTGCTCAATACGACGCCGAGTCTGCTCGCCTGTGCACGCTGGCGGCCCAAAAAGGCAACCCGGGTGCGCAGTTCAATGTCGGACTCATGTACGCCAACGGAAAAGGCGTGTGCAAGGACCAGGTGACGGCGTACATGTGGCTGAGCATCGCGATTTCATCCGGATTCACTCAGGCCATCGACAAACTGGACCACCTGGCCTTGAACATGACCGACGACGAGATCGACGAGGCCCAGCACCGCGCGCTTCAGTGGTCCGAGACCCGCGTTTGAACACCCCCTCAAGGGCAGCTCAGATTCGAGTGCCCCCGGGGCTGTGAGGTCGATGTGACCCCGCCCGCTGGTGCAGGCGCTGCGCGTTGCTGACGACCTAGCCGTGCGCCTGGCCGGCCGTCTTGCGCAGCACTGCGCCCAGCAGCAGCGTCAGCGCCAGACTGGGCAGCGCCGAGCCCCAGGTGGGCCACAGCACGGCGCCCACATGGAAGCAGGCGATGCCCAGCAGCCACACCAGCGCCGGCCCCCAGCGCAGTGCGCGCTCTGGCGGCAAACCGAAGGCCAGCTGCGAGATCACCACACCGAACAGCGGCACGAAGATCGAGCTCAGCATCAGCAAGAAGGGCTCCAGGCTGTGCATCGGCAGCACCAGCGCGCAGCTGGTGGCCAGCGCCGCCAGCACCATGCCGGCGCTGCGGATCGAGCCGCGCTTGGCGAGAAAGCTGAACGACACCGCGCCCGAGTGCACGTCACCGTAGGCGTTGTCGGTCTCGTCGATGAGGATCAGGCCGAGCGCGAGCAGCCCGCCTTGCGCCAGCAGCAGCGTGGCCACCAGATCGGCGCCAGGCGGCATCGTGCTGATGATCAGGATGCCCAGCGCGTAGCACCACACATTGGCCAGCGTGTAGCCCAGCCAGGTGCCGCGCAGCGCGCCCGAGGCCGACACGCCGTAGCGCGAGTAGTCGGCCACCAGCGGCAGCCAGGACACCGGCATGGCAATGACCAGGTCCAGCGCCGCCATCAGGCCCATCGAGCCGTCGCCCGCTTGCGACCACCAGGCCTCCACGCCCTGCGTGTGCAGGCGTGTGGCGAATTGGTAGGTCAGCCAGCACAGCGAGGCCACCACCAGCGGCAAGCCCAGGCGGCTGATGAAGCGCCGCGCCATCCCGACCATCGAGGCGCTGGCCAGCGCGATCAGCAGTGCGCCCCAGGCCAGTGTGGCGACCCACGGCAGCCAGGTGGCGTCGGTGCCGAACAACTGGTGCGCGATGGCGGTGGTGCCGTCGCGCATCACGACCAGCTCGAAGGCCGTCCAGCCCAGCAGTTGAACCACGTTCAAGCCCACCGGCAACAAGGCGAATCGCAGGCCCAGGCTGCGTGCGATCAGCGCCGAGCTCGACAGCCCGTGGCGGCAGCCGATGGCGGCCACCCACGCCAACAGCCCCGAGCCCAGTGCCGAGCCCAGCAGCACCGCGGCCAGGGCCTGCGGCGGGCTGAGCGCCGGTATGAGGTAAGCGCCGATCTGCATGACCAGCAGCCCCACGCCCAGGCTGAACCACAGCGCCGCGTGATCGCGAAAACCGAACCCGCGCTGCGCGGAGGGGATGCTCACCATCGAGTGATGGGCTGTGTCGTGGGAACTCGAGGCCAATGTGTTCTTCCTGAAAATCGCTGTCGGGACAAGACCTGCTTTGCTTGCCGCGCGGCAGTGTAATCGGCAACATCGCCCGCGTTCGGGCCAGAATCCATGCCGCAGGAATAGTGGCTTCGTTCAAAAAAGGCTTATTCCGCACGATTTGGTGACGCCCCAAAGCATGACAGAAGAAAACAAGAATTCAGCGCTCAGCGGATATCGAATCGATATTGACGGATTGAGGGGTTTGGCCATTCTGGCCGTCGTGGCATTCCACGCTTTTCCAAAGCTGGTGAGAGGCGGATTTGCCGGCGTGGATGTGTTTTTTGTGATTTCAGGTTATCTGATATCAAGAATCATCATCGAAAAGCTGAACGACGGGTCTTTCAGTTTTTCTGATTTTTATGCCCGGCGCATCAAGCGCATTTTTCCTGCACTGATTCTGGTTCTGGCCAGTTGTCTGGTTCTGGGTTGGTTCGCCTTGCTGTCTGATGAGTACAGGTTGCTCGGCAGGCACATCTCTGCCGGCGCCGGCTTCGTGTCCAACCTTGTGTATTGGAGCGAGGCTGGGTATTTTGACAAATCAGCCGACACCAAACCCTTGCTGCACTTGTGGAGCCTCAGTATCGAGGAGCAGTTTTATATGCTGTGGCCCTTGCTGGTGTGGCTGGCCTGGAAGTGCCGGTTTAATATTTTCATGGTGGCGGCCGCCGTTATTTTTGCTTCATTTTTGTTCAACATCCATGGTGTGAAGGTCGACACCAACGCTGCTTTTTATTCGCCGCAGACAAGATTTTGGGAGTTGTTGATCGGGAGTCTGATTGCCACGTTTTTTATTTACCGTAAAAAGACGGAAAAAGAATTCAAAACGCTCTGCGATGGTCTTTCGATGGTCGGGCTGCTGCTGCTGGTCCTGGGTTTCGTTTTGATGCACAAGGGTCTGGCGTTTCCGGGCTTTTGGGCGTTGGTTCCGGTATTGGGTTCAGCCCTGATCATTTCTGCAGGTTCGAATGCCTGGGTGAACAGAAAAATCCTGTCGAACAAGGTGGTCGTCTGGTTTGGGAGCATCAGTTACCCCTTGTACCTGTGGCACTGGCCCCTGCTGTCGTTTGCCATGATTTGCGAGAGCGAGGTTCCCAGCAGTCAGATACGTTTCATGATTCTTGTTTTGTCGACTGCGCTGGCCTGGTTGACCTGCAAGTTTGTCGAAATGCCGATCCGCTTTGGCCGGCCCACCAAGTTGAAAATCATCGCGCTGGTGGTCTCGATGTCGGCCGTGGGGTGCATGGGATACGACGCAAGCACCCGAGATGCCGTGAAATTCAGGCAGGCCGAAGAAGTCGCCAAAGTCAACAGGTTTGATTTTCCCTACAGGGGATCCTGCAAAGCATTGACGGGAGAGTTGGACGACAACGACTGGTGCAATTCCGGAACCTCACCGGCCAGACAAGAGTCAGCCATGGTGATTGGCGACTCGTTTGCCAACTCGTTCGCCATCACGCTCAATGCCTACGCAAGAGGCGGTGATGAGTTTTCATTCAGGCAAATCGGGCGAGGTGAGTGCCCATCCTTGCTCGACTATGGCCCTGGTTCCTGTCGGGAAATTTCAAGAAAAGCTTTTGATTACATCAAGAATTCAACGGAAATAAAAACCGTTGTTCTGGCTGCAAACTGGTCGGCCTACTACAGGGGAAAAAGATTCTCAGGCATCGATCAAGTGGTGGGCCAAGAGGTTTTCAAGGAGGCCTTTGAGCGCACGGTACAGGCTTACAGAGAGGCTGGAAAAAACATCGTCGTGTTTTTGGCGGTGCCGTCCGGATCCAATCCAAAATCTTGCATTGCCCGGCCCGTCCGGTTGACTGACAGAAACAACTGTGCGCTGACCATCGAGTCGGCCCATCAAACAGATGGAAACTACCGGCAGTATTTGATCCCGTTTTTGCAAGGCCTTCAAATACCTTACTTTGATCCGTTCAAGTACCTTTGCAATGATGCGGGGTGCACGATAGAAAAAGGCGGACGGATCTTCTACGCCGACGGGCGACACCTCTCGATATTCGGCGGAGAGTTTCTCGCTGAAAAAGGCGCGAATGATTTGCGCGCGATTTTCGCGAGATAGCGCCCGCCGGGTCGCTACGCGCGCTCGGGCTGCTCGGTGTCGGGCTTGGCGCTCAGCGTGAGCGCCGCGCCGATGAACATCGACACCGCGAGGATCGCCATGCCGATGCGCGTGTCGTGCGTTGCGCCCGAGATGACGCCCACGAGGTAGGGGCTCACGAAGCCGGCGAGGTTGCCGATCGAATTGATCATCGCCAGCCCTGCGGCCGCTGCGGCGCCACCGAGCAGCGCGGTCGGCAGGCTCCAGAACAGCGGCAAGGCGGTGACGATGCCGGCGGTCGCCAGCGTCATCGCGGCCATGGCGAGTGTGGTGTTGTGGGCAAACAGCGTGCTCAACAGCAGCCCGAGCCCGCCCAGCGCGGCGGGGATCGCCACGTGCCAGCGTCGCTCGAGCCGCCGGTCCGAACTCGCGCTCACCGCCAGCATCACGAGGCCCGCCACGCCGTACGGGATGGCCGTGAGCCAGCCGATCTCGAGCGGCTGCGTCACGCCGGTGGCACGGATGAGGGTCGGCAGCCAGAAGCCGATGCCGTAAAGCCCCATCACAAAGCAGAAGTAGATCGCGCTCATGCGCCACACCGACGGGCTCACGAAAACGTCGCGCAGGCTGTGCGCGGGCTTGGCGCTTTGCTCGGCGTCGATGTGGCGACGCAGCAGTGCCTTTTCGGCCGGGCTCAGCCAGCGCGCGCCGGCGATGCCCTCGTCAAGAAACACCAGCGTGGCCACGGCCGCGAGGATCGACGGTGCGGCTTGCACCACGAACAGCCACTGCCAGCCCGCCAGTCCCTCAAATCCGCTGCACGCCTGCAGGATCCAGCCCGACAGCGGGCCGCCCAGCACGCCGGTCAGCGGCACGGCCGTCATGAACAGTGCTGTCATCCCGCCGCGCCGCTGCGCCGGAAACCAGTAGGTCAGGTACAGCAGCACGCCCGGAAAGAAGCCGGCTTCGGCCGCGCCGAGCGCAAAGCGCGCTGCATAGAACATCGCCGGCGTCGTGACGAACGCCGTGGCCGCCGACACGCAGCCCCAGGTCAGCATGATCCGCGCGATCCACAGCCGCGCGCCCACCTTGTGCATGACCAGGTTGCTCGGCACTTCGAACAGGAAGTAGCCGATGAAGAAGATGCCCGCGCCCAGCCCGTACACCGCGTCGCTGAAGCCCAGATCCGCCGACATCTGCAGCTTGGCGAAGCCCACGTTCACGCGGTCGAGGTAGGCCACCACGTAGCACAGCAGCAAGAAAGGCAGCAGCCGCCACGTCACCTTGGCGTAGGTCGCGCGCTCGAAGGCCGCGAGGTCAGCGCCGGCAGAGGCCGTGGGAGTGGGGTTCAAAGGGGCGCCGCCGTGTCGAATCGAGCGGGCACGATAGCAGCGCCGCTGGCGAATCCCGCCGGCACGCGGTTGCCGCACGCGGCCGTTGACGGCGATCAACCGCACCGCTGGCTTTGTGGCAACGATGGGGGCATCACCGATCTTGAAGGCCACCGTCCATGAACGACAACGACACCCCGCACGAGGGCCCTCTCACGCAGCTGGTCGACGAACAGCTCGAGCTGGCCGCAGCGCGGCTGCCCACGCTGGTGCCCGGCGTGGCGCACCCCTCGCCGGTAGACCATGAGGAGCGCAAGACGCCGCACGCCACCTTCGAGGACGTGCTGCTCGGCAATGCCAAGCCCTCGCCCGAAATGCTCGAAGAGCTCGCTGCGCTGCAAGCCGCGCCCGAGTTGAGCGAAGACGAGCTGGCCCGTCAGGCGCTGGCCGACGGCGGTGCTGACCACGACCCGTCCACGCCCGAGTAGCCGTGCTGTGATGAGACCCGGTCGCGGCTCGATTCTTGCGCGCACATCGCTCACGACCTGATCACTGTGCGGATGCAAGGCGAACCGAAAGTGCCCATGAACTCTCCGCTCAGCTCAGGCGCCCCCCGCGCGCCGCTGCCCTCGACCTCGAACACGTCCTGCGCGCTGCACATTCGCGTGGGCTTCGAGATGGAATACGAGTGCCCGGCGCCCACGCCGATGATCCTCACGCTCAACGTGCATTACTCGCGCGCGGCCGATCTGGTCTACCCCGACCACCTCGTCACCGTGCCCGCGGTGCCGATCTCGGGCTATCGCGACCTGTTTGGCAACTGGTGCAGCCGTCTGGTGGCGCCGCCCGGACGCTTCGTGGTGCGCACCGACGCGCTGATCCGCGACAGCGGCGAGCCCGATGCGCAGGCCTGGGGCACGCCGCAAATTGCGGTGGAGTCGTTGCCCGAGTCGGTGCTGGTCTACCTGCTGGGCAGCCGCTACTGCGAGACCGACCAGCTCTCCGAAATCGCCTGGGCGCGCTTCGGCTCGGGCCCCACGGGCTGGGCGCGGGTGCAGGCGATCTGCGATTTCGTGCACCAGCACATCACGTTCGGCTACCAGTACGCGCGGCGCACGCGCACCGCGCTCGAGGCCTACCGCGAAGGGCAGGGCGTGTGCCGCGACTACGCCCATCTGGCCATCGCGCTGTGCCGTTGCATGAACATCCCGGCGCGCTACTGCACCGGCTACCTGGGCGACATCCGCATCCCGGCCGTGCCGTCGCCGATGGACTTTGCCGGCTGGTTCGAGGCCTATCTGGGCGACCGCTGGTACACCTTCGACGCGCGCAACAACACGCCGCGCATCGGCCGCGTGCTCATGGCCCGTGGGCGCGACGCGTGCGATGTGGCGCTGACCAACACCTTCGGCCCCAACACCCTGCAGCGATTCAGCGTGTGGGCCGACGAGTCGGCCTGAGCCGCGCGTCGCGGGCCTGAGGGCACACCGCGATGAGCCCGGTTGCGCGGACTCATCGCCTGCCGGCGCCAGGGCGGCCACAGTGGGGCCACAGCCAAGGTGACCGAGGGGAGGGTGCTCAGATGGGACGTGAAGGACGAGTCGTCTTGCTGCTCGCCGGCGACGTGATGACGGGACGAGGCATCGACCAGATCCTGAAGCACCCCGCCGATCCGGCGCTCAATGAGGCGCTGGTGCGCGATGCGCGTGAGTACGTGCGGCTGGCCGAGGCCGTGAACGGGCCCATCACGCCGGGCGCCGGAGCCGACTACATCTGGGGCGATGCGCTGGCCGAGATGGACGGTGCGGGTGCCGATCTGCGCATCGTGAACCTCGAGACCGCGATCACCGCCGACGGCGATCCGTGGCCGGCCAAGGGCGTGCGTTACCGCATGCACACCGACAACATCGATTGCCTGAGCGCCGCACACATCGACGCCTGTGCGCTGGCCAACAACCACGCGCTCGACTGGGACCGCGCCGGACTGCACGACACGCTGCGGGCCCTGCGCGCGGCGAAGGTGGCCTTCGCCGGCGCCGGAGTCGACAGCGACGAGGCCTGGGCACCGGCGCGCCTGCCGCTGCCCGGGCTCGGCCAGTTGCTGCTGTTTTCGTTCGCGGCCAAGAGCAGCGGCGTGCCGTCAGGCTGGTCGGCCGGCACCCGGCGCGCGGGCATCGCCTTGCTGCCCGATCTGTCGGTGGCCACCGCCGCCCAACTGGCCGAAGACATCGTGAGCCGGCGCGGCCCCGACGACCGCGTCGTCGTGTCCATCCACTGGGGCGACAACTGGGGCCTGGCCGTGCCGCAGGCGCACCGCGATTTCGCGCACCGGCTGATCGACTCGCGTGTGGTCGACGTGGTGCACGGGCATTCGTCGCACCATCCGCTGCCCATCGAGGTGTACCGCGGCAAGCTCATCCTGTACGGCTGCGGTGACCTCATCAACGACTGCGAGGGCATCGCCCCTCACGCCGGCCTGCGCAGCGATGTGGGCTGCCTGTACATCGTCACGCTGCGCTCGCTCAACGGGCGGCTCGACACACTCGAAGTGGTGCCCGTGCAAACGCGTCAGTTCAGGCTCGGCCTGGCCGACGCCGCCGCGCAGGAGTGGATCGGCCAGGTGTACGCGTCGGGTCAGGCGCTCGGCGATCAGCCGGCGCGGCACGGTGCGCGCCGCTGGCGGCTGCGCGTGCCGGGTTGAGCGAGCCGCCGCGCCCCGATCGCTACGCGGCGATACCGCCCAGCGCGCGAGCCAGCAACAGCAAGGCCACGACGGCGCTGATCGCAGCGAACGCCTGCTGCAGCCGCGCGCCGGCCAGGCGCGCGGCGAGCTGCCGGCCGGCCAGCAAGGCGGCCACAGCACCCGCGGCAAAGGGGATGGCGATGCGCCAGTCGATGGCACCTTGCCACGCAGCGGCGGCCACGCCACCCACCGACACCAGCGCGATCACCGCCAGAGAAGTGGCCACGATGCCGCGCGTGGTGACGTTGGTGAAATGGCTGAGCGAGGGCACGATGACGAAGCCGCCGCCCACGCCCAGCAGCCCGCTGAGCAGGCCGGCCGCCGCGCCGGTGGCGCCCAGCGCCCAGGCGCACGGCGTGGTCCAGGTCAGGCGCTGTGCATCGGGGTTGACCACGCACGGCAGCTGCGATCTGGCCAGCGTGCCATCGAGGTGATCCACCGCCGCGCGCCGCGACTGTCGCCAGGTGCGCAGCGCCACCCAGCCGAGCACGCAGGCAAAGGCCGCCATCAGCGGCGGGTTGGGAATCAGCCGCGCGAGTTGCACGCCCAAGGGCGCGAGCAGCATGCCGGTCACGCCGATCAGTGCGGCCGCGCGGTAACGCACGATGCCCTCGCGCAGCCCGAGTGCCGCGCCGAGCGCAGACGCCGCACCCACAGCGATCAGCCCGACCGGCGCGGCCTGCACGATGGATAGGTGCAGCCCGAACACCAGCAGTGGCGCCGCCAGGATGCCGCCGCCGGCGCCGGTCAGCGCCAGGATCAGGCCGACCACGGCGCCCAGGCCGAAGCCGGCGAAGTTCACGTCCATGCGCAGGTGGGGTGCGAGTCGCAGGTCACTTCAGCTGGGCGCCGTGGCTGTCGAACAGCGACACGTGCACCGGGAAACCTTGGCGGATGCTCTCGGTGACGGTGCAGTAGTCCTCGAAGGTGGCCAGCACGCGGTCGAGGTGGTCGAGCGTGTCGGCCGGCACGCCCAGCGTGAGCGTGGCCGTCATCGACAGCACCCGCAGGCGGCCCTCGGCGTTGCGACCGATCTCGGCTTGCACCTCGCAGCCCAGCGGATCGGGCACCTGATTGAATTTGCGCAGCGCGAACAGCAGCGACGCGCTCAGGCAGCCGCCCACCGCCGAGGCCAGCAACTGCACCGGCGCCGGGCCCTCGCCTTGCCCCAGCGGCGCCGGCTCGTCGATGCGCAGCGGCGCGTGGTGGTCGCCGAAATTGGCATCGAACTGGTAGTCGTGCACCTGCGTCAGGCGCACCGGGGCGGTGGTTCGGGTCACATGGGGCTCCTGTCTTGATGTTGAGCCGGCGCGTCATGCAGCGCCGCCGGGGCGATTTTTTCGACCCGCCGACAGTGTGCGCCCCGATCACTCAGGCGATGCCTGATGCAGATCAATGGATGAAACTCGATTCATCTCCAACATGGCTGGCTGAGCAGGAATTGTTGAACATGACGATCGACTGGAACGCATTCACCCCCTGGAGCGCCCTGGCCGGCGGCGTGCTGATTGGCGTGGCCACCGCGCTTTATCTGCTGGGTAACGGCCGCGTGGCGGGCATCGCCGGCATCGTGGCCGGACCGCTGCGCGCCGTGCTGCTGGGCGCGAGTCTGGCCGCCGAGCGCGTGCGGCTGTGGTTCATCGGCGGGCTGTTGCTCGCACCTTGGGTGTGGCGGCTGGTGGCGCCGCTGCCGGTGGCGCGGGTCGATGTGGGCTGGCCGCTGATCGTTGCGGCCGGCTTGCTGGTGGGCGTGGGCGTGCGCCTGGGCAACGGCTGCACCAGCGGTCACGGCGTGTGCGGGCTGAGTCGGTTTTCGCTGCGTTCGCTGGTCAACGTGCTGGCCTTCATGGGCGCGGGCGCGGCCACGGTGTTCGTCATGCGCCACGCGCTGTGAAAGGACCGACATGCGCGAACTGATGGCACTGTTGAGCGGGCTGGTCTTCGGCCTCGGGTTGATCCTGGGCGGCATGACCGACCCGGGCAAGGTCAAGGGTTTTCTGGACGTGGCCGGCGCGTGGGATCCGAGCTTGGGGCTGGTGATGGGCGGCGCCATCGCGGTGGGCGTGTTCGCGTTTGCTGCGGCCAAGCGCCGCAGCACGGCGTGGAGCGGCGAGCGCATCGAGATTCCCTCGAACACCGTGATCGACGCGCGCCTGATTGGCGGCGGTGTGCTGTTTGGTGCCGGCTGGGGTCTTGCCGGCTTTTGTCCGGGTCCGGCGCTGGTGGCCATGAGCGCCGGCGTGGGCAGTGCGGCGGTCTTCGTGGTCGCGATGCTGGCCGGCATGGCCTTGCACGACCGACTCGTGCTGCGGCGCTGAGGCGCAGCGCGTTCGTCACAGGGAAACACCGATGCTGATCTTTCGCCAACTCTTCGATCCGGCGAGCTCGACCTACACCTACCTGCTCGGTGACAAGCCGGCCGGCGAGGCGGTGCTCATCGACCCGGTGTTCGAAAACGCGCCGCGCGACGCCGCCTTGCTGCACGAGCTGGGCTTGCGGCTGGTGGCCACGCTCGACACCCATGTGCACGCCGATCACGTCACCGGCGCGTGGCGGCTCAGGCAGCGCTGCGGCAGCGTCATCGCGCTGTCGGGGGTGTCGGGTGCCGCCAACGTCGACCGCCCGCTTTCACACGGCGACCGGGTGATGTTCGGCAGCCGTTACCTCGAGGCGCGCGCCACGCCGGGCCACACCGCCGGCTGCATGAGCTTCGTGCTCGATGACGCCAGCATGGCCTTCACCGGCGACAGCCTGCTGATCCGCGGCTGCGGCCGCACCGACTTCCAGCAAGGCAGCGCCAGCGAGTTGTACCGATCGGTGCACGAGCAGATTTTCTCGCTGCCCGCCAACTGCCTGCTGTACCCCGGCCACGACTACCGAGGCCTGACCGTCACCAGCGTGGCCGAGGAAAAGCGCTTCAACCCGCGGCTCGGCGGCAACGTCAGTGCCTCTGACTTCGTCGGCTACATGCGCCACCTCGGGCTGCCGCACCCGCGGCTGATGGCCCAGGCGGTGCCGGCCAACCTGCGCTGCGGCCAGAGCGACGACACCACCGTGCTGCCCGACGAGCCGCGCTGGGCGGCGCTCGAGCTCACCTTCGGCGGCGTGTGGGAAATCCAGCCCGACGCGCTCGAGGAACGACTGGCTGACGTCGCCGGCGGCGGCATCCAGCTCATCGACGTGCGCGAGCCCACCGAGTTCACCGACGTGCTCGGGCACATTCGCGGCGCGTGGCTGGTGCCGCTGTCGCAGCTGACCGCGAGGTTGCCGGAACTGGATCGCAGCCGCCCGGTCGTGGCGGTGTGCCGCTCCGGCGCGCGTTCGGCCCAGGCCACCGTGTTGCTGCGCCAGGCCGGCTTCGAGCAGGTGGCCAACCTGGCCGGCGGCATGCTGCGCTGGCGCGCCGAGTCACTGCCTGTCGATGACGGTTCGGATTGAGCCCCGGCGTGCCGGCGTGCTGCACGCTGGCTGACGGTGATCAATGCCGCGCGGGCCTGCGAAATTAGCCTCGGGACTCGTGCCCTTCCAGCGAGGGGTTTTTCACATTCAACCCCTGTTCGGGAGACCTTCATGAACCCTTGGATGTACCGTTCACTGACACGCCCGGTGCGGGGTTTCCTGTGCGTAGGCTCGGCGGCATGGCTCCTGTCGGGGTGCGGCGGCGGCGGGGGCGGCAGCGACGGGCCGGTGGTGTCGACGCTCGACTTCCCGATCGAGACCGTGGTGGAGGTCTACATGCAAAGCGACCACCAGTTCGATCTGGCCGGGGCTCGCAATGGTGTGAACGTCACGATGAGCTACACCTTCACAGCAGGCGCTACGGCCGCCTTCGAGGGTCATGCGGCGCACACCGCCACCGAGGTGGCCGTGCTCACGGCCAATGGCGTGCCCTCGCAGCTCAGGAGCATCAGCTACTTCGCCCTCGATCCCTACGTGAGCTACGGCTCGCTCGATCAGGACACCGGCGAATACGCCGTCTTCAACCAGACGGCGAACCTGCCCGCCACCGCCCGGGTTGGGCAGTCCGGCGTGCTCGGTGACGAGATCAGCTACGTCGACAGCAGCAAGGAGCAGGTCACCGACACCAGCGCCCTCAGCTGGAGCCTCGAAGCCGACACCGCCACCACGGCGCTGTTTTGCATCAACGTGAACGTGAACAACACCAGCATCGGCGACGGCTCGCAGTGCTACCGGATCGACGCCAACGGCACCGTGCTGAACTTCGTGATGCGGGTCAACGTCGACGGGGGCACGCTGACGCTGAAGTGAGCGCGTGGCGGGATCGTCACCCGCCGAACAGGCCCTTGACCGTGTTCTTGACTGAATTCACCGTGGACTGCGTGGCGCGAAGGAGGTTTTCTGCCGGCATGGCCACGTGGGCCTTCCAGTACTCGTCGGGCCGCGCCTTGAAGACGGTCGATCGCTTCACGCCATCCCACCCGGGTGGCGGCTCCTTCGTGTAGTAGTAGGCGGCAAAGGATTTGCGCATGTTGCCGGGCGGGCATTTGACCGGCGTCACGCCGTGCCAACTGGTCGCGCTGGTCGCGAACCCGGCTGCGCGGTTGAAGGCCGGCGCGAAGCGACCCAGGCAGTGGCTCACGTCCTGATCCCAGAGATCCAGGTAGCCGCCGTAGTCTTCTTTCCAGTCCTTGTTGAAATAGACCAGGATGTTCAGCCGCCGGTACAGGCCGGACTCGGCGTTGAAGTTGAAGTCGACGTGCACATCAAGGTGTCCGCCGTCATTCGTCTCGTGGATGCCGCCGCCCAGCATCAAGGGGTCGGCGATCAGTCCCGGGATGCCCGACATCGCCGACATCTTCGCGACGAACTCGTCCGAAGCGAGGATCTCGTGCAGCCGGCGTATGGCCGGCGGGAACTGTGCCGAGTCGGTGATCTGGATCTTGCGCTTTTCGTTCACCGCGGCGAACGCCTTGCCCAGCTTGTCCGCCTCGGCGTAGCTTGGAAACGCATCGTGGACCTCGTTGGCGAAGGCTTCAGACAGAAAGTTGTCGATGCAAAAGTGCGGAAACCCCAGGGCGGTCTGCATCTGGCTCTTCAACGCTGCGAAGTCGATGTCGCTGCGAAGTTCATTGCGGTTGTCGACCGTCATCGTGCGTTTGCTCCGAAAGGAAAAAGGGGCTGGGGCCGCACACCCGGACAGGGCTGGCCCTCACTCCCACTCTATGCAACCGCGCCTCGGTCGGCCTTGATATGGAGCAAGGCAAACCGGTCTGTCGGCCGCCGAACTTCCCTCGCGGGCACGCGCCTAAACTTGCTGCGGCGAAGTACACAACAGCCACCCACACAAGGAGACCCCATGCGCAAGGACATCGAATTCAAGACCCAGGACGGCGTCACCCTTCGTGGCTGGCATTACGTGCCCGATGGACGCACGGGCCCATGCCCGACGGTGGTGATGGCGCATGGCTACTCGGCGGTGAAGGAGATGTACCTCGACCGCTTTGCCGAGACCTTCGCGGCGGCCGGTCTGGCGGCCATCGTGTTCGACAACCGCAACTTCGGCGCGAGCGACGGCACGCCGCGCCAGGAGATCGATCCGCACCAGCAGATCAGCGACTACCGCGACGCCATCACCTACGCCGAGACACTGCCCGAGACCGACGCCTCGCGCATCGGCATCTGGGGCTCGAGCTACAGCGGCGGCCACGTGCTGGTGGTGGGTGCGATCGACCGGCGCGTCAAGTGCGTGGTCTCGCAAGTGCCGCTGATCAGCGGTCATGCCAACGGCCAGCGGCTGATCCGCGCCGACTTCTTTGCCGGCTATCGCGGCATGTTCGATGCCGACCGGCGCGCCCGTTACGCCGGCCAGCCGCCGGCGATGGTGCCGGTGGTCGCCGAAAACCCGCTCGACCCCGCCGCGCTGCCCACGCCCGACTCCTGGACCTGGTTCACCGAGACCGGAAAGTCGCGCGCGCCGTCGTGGAAGAACGAAGTGACGCTGCGCTCGGTCGAGATGTTTCTCGAGTACGAGCCGGGCGCCCACATCGCGCACATCAGCCCGACGCCGCTGCTGATGGTGGTGGCACTCACCGACCACCTCACGGTGGCCGACCAGGCGCTGGCCGCCTACGAGCGTGCGCTGCATCCCAAGAAGCTCGTCACCCTCAAGGGCGGCCACTTCGACGCCTACATCAAGGACTTCGGCGACGCCGCAGCGCCGGCGCGTGACTGGTTCGTCGAGCACCTGCTGCCCGGCTGATCGGCCGGCTGCCCGATGCACCTGCTCATCGTCGAAGACGACCAAGCGCTGGGCGAGGCCCTGTCGGCGGGCTTGCGCCAGCTCGGCCATGTGGTCGACTGGTTTCGCGATGGCGCCCAGGCCGATGCGGCGCTGGCGAGCGCGCCGTTCGATGCGGTGGTGCTCGATCTGGGGTTGCCCGGCGGTGACGGCATGGTCTGGCTGGCCCGCTGGCGCGCCCGCCAGTTGAGCCTGCCGGTGCTGATCCTGACCGCGCGCGACGGCATCGAGCAGCGCATCGCCGGGCTGGATGCGGGCGCCGACGACTACCTGCTCAAGCCGATCAGCATCGATGAGCTCGCGGCACGGCTGCGCGCGATGCTGCGGCGATCGTCCGGCCGGGCGCAGGCGGTGTGGCAGCACGGCGAGCTCGAGTACGACCCGGCCACCAAGGTGGTGCGCTGGAAGGGCCAGAGCATTGAGCTGACCGGCCTCGAGATGGCGCTGCTCGAAGCCTTGCTCAAGCACCCGCAGCGCGTGCTGTCCAAGACCCACCTGCAGCAAATGCTCTACGACTGGAGCGGCAGCGACCCGGCCAGCAACGCGCTCGAAGTGCATGTGCACCACCTGCGCCGCAAGATCGATCCGGCCATCGTGCGCACCGTGCGCGGGGTGGGCTATTCGCTGGGTTCTGCGGAATTGACCTCATGAGCCTGCAGCGACGCTTGCTGATCTACCTGCTGATCTGTGCGCCGCTGGTGTGGGGCGTCGCCCTGTTCATCTCGATCAAGCAAACGCGCTACGAGGTCAACGAGATCTACGACGGCGAACTGATCCGTCTGGCGCGGCAGGTGCAATCCACGCTGCGCTCGGAGCTGCGCACCAACCGGCCGGCGCCGTCCTTCGAGGATCCGCCGCCCCGCCTCACGGCCGAGCACGGTGAGGCCGATTCGCGCGATTTCGCGCTGGCGGTGTGGGACGCGCAAGGCGAGTTGCTGATGAACGACCGCGAAGGCGTTCAGCTGCCGCGGCTGGCCGGTGCGGCCGGTTTCGTCGATT
>CANGBT010000035.1 GCA_947452135.1 Burkholderiales bacterium | reverse complement strand
GGTGGTCTTCGCACAGCAGCGGGCGCAGCACGCGCTCGGGGCCCAGCCGCGCGGCGATGCGCTCGAGCACCAGCGCGAGGTTTTCGCCGGTATGCCGCGCCTCGGGCAGCAGGCTCAGACTGGGCGGCGCCAGCGGGCAGACCTCGAGTGCGAGCAGTTGCACATCGCCCACCGCCGCGCTCAGCACGACGTGGGCGAGGTGCTCGGCGAGCAGCCGCGTGAGGTGTTCGACATCGCGCGTGGGCTGCGCGGTGCGCACCGTGAGTTCACCGCCCTCGCCTGCGGCCTTCGAGCGCATCGCGTCGTGCCACCAACGCAGCGTGAAGGCGGTGACACCCGCATGGCGCGCGGCCAGCCAGCCGCACATCTGCAGCAGCAGCCGGCGCGCGCCGAACAGCAGCGCGGGCGCCAGCTCGACGCGCGCCATCAGCTCGAGCCGCACGGCGAAGGTGTCAGGGATTTCGACCCAGCGGTGCGCTTCGGGCCGCAGGCCATACGCCTGATCGAGCGTGGCCAGCAGCGCCACATCGAAGCGCCGGCCGAGGCCGCCGCGCGGCAGCGCACGCACCTGACCGAGCGTGGTGCAGCCCAGCCGCGCGAGCGTGGCGCGGTGGGCGGCCACCGCGCTGAGGGCGTCGAGCGGCAGCGCATCGAGCACCTCGGCCAGCGGTGCGGCAAAGCCGTTGGAGCGAGCGGCGCGCGCCAGCGCCAGCGCAGCCAGGCTGGTGGGCGCCCAGCTGAGCTGCGTGATGCCCAGCGCGGCGGCTTCATCGCGCACGCGCTCGACCAGACGGCGCTTGCCGCCGAACAGCCGCACGCTGGCCTCGAGCTCCATCGCCACCGCGCATGGCGCGGCCACGGTCTCGAGCAGCGCCACCCGCGGCGTGAACTGCAGGCACCACAGCGCGATCCCCGCCAGCGCGTCAGTGCGCCGCGAGGGATCGGACGGGGGCTCGTGCGGCGGGGCTTCGGGGAGCAGGGCTGCCCACAACATGCAAGGTGTCGCGCGCCTGACGCGCGGCGATGAGGCGGCTGGGCTGGCGCAGCCGCGGGGTGAGGATGGATTCGAGCCCGGCCGGCACCGACGCCAGCGTGAGCACGCCTTCGTGGGTCGGGCCCTTGCGCTTGATCAGGCGCAGGTGCAGCTCCCAGTCGGCGCCAAAGCGCAGCTCGACGCGCAGCGGCGCGGCCGACGGCTCGCACGCAGCCGCGGCCGGCCGGCACAGAAAGACCGGGGCGTCGCACGACTGGGCGCACACCTGCAGGCGGCGGATCTGCTCGGGTCGCGCCTGCGGCAGCCACGACAGCAGCAGCCCGGCGGCGTTGGCACGGATGAGCTGCTCGGTGACCCACAGCCGCTCGGCCGGGCGCTCGGCCGGGATCCACACCAGATGGCGCGCGTCGACGCCCAGGTGCTGCAGCCCGGGCAGGTGCGGCGCGTGCGGCGGGCCGACGACCACCAGCGTCTGACCGGCGGCCACCACGCGGCGCACCGCCGCGCCCAGCAAACGCCATTCGGCCACGCTGGGCTGCGGCTGCAGCAGCTCGGTCAGCGAGCCGCAGGGCCAGCCGCCGCCGGGCAACTCGGCGTCGAGCGCGGCAAACCCGCTGGGCACGACGGCGGTGACCGGCGCGCCGATCTGGTCGCCGCGCCACAAGGCGGCCTCGATGTCACGCGGCAACGCGCGGGGCGTGGCAGCGGGCGCAGAAGTAACAGCGCGAAGGGACGAAAACGCCGGCGCATCGTGCGGCCGGCGGGCAGGCAGGGACATGGATCAGGGCCTCAAAGACTGTATTTTTATACAGTACTTCAAAGCCCCTGAAATGTCGAGTCCGCCGTGTTCAGGCCAGGGGGCGCACGCCCCTGCAGGAGCGGCCGCGGGCACACGCCCAGAACCCGTGACCGGCGTGGCGACCCTGTTTGGCCACCTTCATCACCATCGGGCCGGCGCACACCGGACACGCCGGCGCGGGCGGCGCACCAGGCGCGGGCGGCTCCATGCTGGGCGGGGCCAGCGCAGCCCAATCGGTGGCCAGATCTTCAGGCAGCGGGACCAGCACCGACACAGGCTCCCAATCCGCCGGCATGGCCGCCACGCTCGGCGCTGCCGGCCGTGCCGCCGGAGCGGCTGCGGCGGGAGACCAATCGGCAGTGAGCAGTTCCTTGAGCGACGCGCCGTCGATCAGCGCCAGGTTGGCCGTGCGGGCCTCGACCTGCGCAGCCTGGCTGAAGCGCCCGGTGCTCACCATGAAGCCACCCTCGGCACGGCGCGCCTTGAGCACCGCGCAAAAGGCACCCACCTCCGCAGCGTCGATGCGGGCCGCCTTCCAGTGCTTGCAACTGACCAGCAAGGTCTGGCGCTCCTTGCGCAGTTCGATGTCGAGGACGCCATCAGCGCGAGCGCCGGTCTGGCCGGACTCAACCACCTGGTAGCCACGGGCCTCGAAGGCACGGCCGACGCCGCGCACGACATCGGCCGATCGCAGTCGGCGCAGCGCTGCGGGCGACAACTCCGACAGGATGGAATCGGCAGGCGGCGCACGGCGCACGGTGCGCAGCAGCCACCAGAGCGGCACACCCACGACGAGCGCCACCGCGCCCCACTGCCAAGTCGACAGGACCGGGGGCCAGAGGCTTGCGAGATCGCCCATGGGGGATCAGCCGATGAATGTCCGGTTCTTGCCGGCGCGCTTGGCCTGGTACAGCGCCAGATCGGCGCGCTGCAGTGCGTCTTCGATGCGCTCGCCCGGGCAGTAGGCGGTGACGCCGGCCGAGAAGGTGACGAAGATCTGCTTGTTCTCGTGCATGAACAGCCCGCCGGTGAGCGAGCGCTGCAGCCGGGTCAGGATCAGCTGGCCTTCGTCGACGGGCGTGTCGGGCAGCAGCACCACGAATTCCTCGCCGCCGTAGCGCGCCACCATGTCGGTGGGTCGAAGCGTCTTGCTGACGGTGGAGGCCAGCGCCTTCAAGGCCTCGTCGCCGGCGCTGTGGCCCAGCTCGTCGTTGAGCCGCTTGAAGTTGTCGATGTCGAGCAGCCCGATCGACAGCCCGGCGGGCTTGTCTTCGTCGGGCACGTCGCCTTCGGCGCGCTGCAGACGGGCGCATTCGATGTCGAAGGCCTGCAGCAGGCCGCGGCGGTTGGCGATCTGCGTGAGCTGGTCGGTGGAGACCTCGCTGGACAGGCGGCGCAGTTCGCCCTCGAGCTCGCCCACGCGCTGCGACAAGTCGGTGGCGCGGGCATGTTCTTCTTCCAGGCGCAGCTGTGTCTGGGACACCAGAACCTGCACGGTGCGGCTTTCCTCGACCATCTCGCGCACCACGCCGGTCAGCTCCTCGAGCGTGCCGGCGTTCTCGATGACGTCGGCATAGCGGCCCACGCTCTCATGGAAACGGCCGGTCTGCGAGCCGAGCTCGCCCAGCTCGCTGAGCATGCGGTTGATCAGCTGCTTGAGCGCGTCACGCGCGCCGTCGCGTTCGACACGCAGCTCGGCCTGGCGGCTGCGCGTGGTGCGCAGCAGCTCGCTGACCGACTTGATGCCGCGCGCGGTGAGGCCTTCCTCGACGGTCAGGCGCATTGCATCGCACTGGCCCTGCGCCCAGCTGTCGTCTTCGGCCAGCTCGGTCAGGCTGGAGGTGAGCTCGAGGCACAGCCCGCTGATCTGGTCGAACAGGTGTTCACGGTGCTGCAGCACCCAGTCGGCGCGTTCGCACAGGACTTCGATTTCCCGGGCGTGTTCTTCGGTGGCGCTGTCCTGACGGAAGCGCTGCGCGGCCTGCGAGATGGAATCGGCCAGCGTGCGGCTGATGGCGTCTTGCGACGGCAGCGAGCGCACCACGGCCTGACCGAGCACCACCACGGCGCGCTCGGACACCGGCTGTGACGGGCTCTGCCCGGGGGCGTCCGCGGCACCCGCTGCAACACCGACAGCAGAGGCGGCCGGCTCACCGGAGGCAACGCTCGCAGCGGCGGCGACAGCGGGGCTGTCGGCCGGCGTGGCTGCGGTCGCAGCGCTGGCCGTGTTCGAGACAGACCCCGCCTCGGCAGGCGACGCCTCGGGCTCACCGACGGTGTCGGTCTCCCAGTTGGTCACCAGCTGGCGCAGCCGCTGCTGCAGGCGCACGGTGTCGCCACGGCTGCCACTGAGCACGCGCTGCAGGCTGTCTTTCTTGCGCGCGGTGGTCCATTGCTTGCCAGCACGCTCGACGCCGCGAACCAGGCGTTCGATCAGGCTGGCCAACGCATCGCCGCCGGTTTGCGGCTGACTGATGGCGCGTTCGGCGCGGTCCCAGTCGCCTTCGACCAGCGCGTTCAGGATGCTGGCGGCCGCATCGCCTTCAAAGCCACGCGCCACCACGCGCTCGATCGCGCGCTGGGCACGCTCGGGCAGCGCCGCTGGCGGCGCGCCGCCTTGCTCGAGCTGATACGCGCGTGCGTAGTTGTCGGGGGTGGGTTCGAGCTTGTCGAGAGCGAGCCGGCGCAAGGCAGCCTTGGCCAGTTGCGCAGGCGGCTCGGCGCTCATCGACCTGGCAGCTGCCGTGGGCGCTGCCAAGGCAGACGCCGCGCCTCCCTTGGGTGGAGGTGTCGTGGTGGCCATGGGTCAGTTTGCGTTGTTCGAGGCGCGCTCTTGAAGCTGCGCCGGCACAGCAGGTTTCGAATCCCGGGTGGACTCCCTGGGGCGCTCGCGCGGCATGTCCCTGGGGTCTTCATCGGCCGCCGGGCCGAGCCATGAGGTCAGTTTGGGCAGCACGGTGTCTTCGAGCCAGGGCTGGATCTCGTCGGCGGGCTTGGGTTTGCTGAACAGGAAACCCTGCATCACGCTGCATCCCAATCGGTGCAGCACTTCCATCTGTCGCCGGGTTTCGACGCCTTCGGCGATCACGCGCAGACCGAGCGAACGGGCCAGCGCGATGATGGCCGTGACCACCGCCGAGCTTTGCGGCGTCATGCCCAGATCGCGAATGAAGCCGCGGTCGATCTTCAGCTCGCTGATCGGCAGGGTGGTGAGGTAGGCGAGCGACGAGTAGCCGGTGCCGAAGTCGTCGATCGCGATCTCGACACCGATCTCGTTGAGCCGGTGCAGCGACGGAATGACGCTGTGCAGGTCTTTCATCAGCGAGTTTTCAGTGATCTCGAGCAGCAGCGCGTGATGCGGCACGCCGTTTTGCACCACCGCCTCGTGGATCAGTTCGACCAGGTCACCCCGGTCGAACATGCGGCTGGGCAGGTTGACCGCGATCGACTCCGAAAAACCGAAGTTGTCGACCCACACGCGAGCCTGACGGGCGGCCTCGCGGATCGCCCACTCGCTGAGCGGGCGGATCAGCCCGGTTTCTTCGGCCAGCGGGATGAAGTCGCCTGGCGGCACCAGCACGCCGTTGCGCTTCCAGCGCATCAGCGCTTCGACGCCCACCATGCGGGCCGTGCGCACATCGACCTTGGGCTGGTAATGCAAGACGAGCTCATCGCGCTCGATGGCCTTGTGCAGCGCGCTTTCGAGCTCGAGCTTTTCACGGCCCTTGCCGGCGAGTTGCGGGCGGTACACGGCAGCGGCATTGCGGCCTTGAGCCTTGACGGCGAACATGGCGACGTCGGAGTTGCGCAGCAGGTCGACGACGTTGGTGCCGTCGCGCGGGAACAGCGCGATGCCCACCGAAGCCGACACAAAACATTCCTGGCCGCCGACGTGGATCGGCAAGCGCATCTGCTCAAGGATGCGGGTGGCCACCACTTCGGCATCGTGCTCGTCGAGCACCTCGGGCAGCAGCGCCACGAATTCGTCGCCGCCGAGCCGGCACACCGCCTCGAGCGTGCGGAACGTGCGCGCGCCCATGGACTCGAGCAGGTTGTCGGTGACCTGATCGCAATGGCGCACACACGAGCGCAGCCGGCGCGCGACTTCGATCAGCAGTTCGTCGCCGGCACCGTGTCCGAGCGTGTCGTTGATGATCTTGAAGCGGTCCAGGTCGATCAGCAGCAAGCCGACCTGGTGGCCCATGCGCCGGGCCGCATCGAGCGCGCGCTCGGTGCGCTCGATCAGCTGGTTGCGATTGGGCAGGCCGGTCAACGAATCGAAGTTCGCGAGCTGGCGGATCTTGTGTTCGGCGTTCCAGCGGTCGGTCACGTCCTGCACGATGCCGCTGTAACCGACCAGCTGGCCCGCCTCGCCGGTCTCGGGCGAGGCCTCGATGTGGATGATGTGCACCTGGCCATCGGCCAACAGCATCGGGACGTCGCGCGTCAGAGCCACCTTGGTTTCGATGGCCTCGACGAGCAGCGCGCGCTTGCCGCGGCGCTCTTCCTTCGGAAGCATGCGCAGCAAGGTACCGAACGGCAGCGTGGTGTCAGGCTCGAGCTGGAAAACGCGCAGCGCCTGATTGGAGAACGACGGGGCGGCCACGCCGATGCGCCACTCGAAGCTGCCCATGCGCGCCAGGTCCTGCGCGCGGGCCAGACGGTTTTGGCTGCGCTCGAGTTCGATGCGCGTGCGCGAAGAACGCAGCAGGTAACGCAGTCGGCCTTCAAGCAGGCTCCACTGGTTGGACTTGACGAAAAAGTCGGTGGCGCCAACCTCGTACGCATGGTCGATGGAGGCGTCGTCATCGAGCCCGGTGAGCATGAGCACGGGTAACGAGCGGCACGAAGCCAGCAAACGCAGCTGCCGGCAGGTTTCGAAGCCGTCCATGCCAGGCATCAGCGCATCGAGAACGACCACATCGGGCAGCGAGACACCCAGCATGTCGAGCGCTTGCTGGCCGCTGCCGGCTTCAATCACGAGGAATCCACGCTCACGCAGAGCGATCGACGTCAACAGCAGATTGACGTCGTCGTCATCGACCAGCAGCACCCGGGGCTGTGCCGGGGTGTCGCCGGTGGCGTGAGGATTCGAATTCATGCGGCGCTCGTCGGGGTTTCCAGCTTCGCGGCCAGGCTGCGCACGGCTTCGCGCGCCGCAGCGGCCTCAAGCAGTATTTGTCGCATGCCATCGGCGGCTTCGGCCAGCCGGTTCTGGCGCGCGAGGTCTTCGACCAGGGCGCACTGACGTGAGAGCGCCATGGCACCCACCGTGGCCGATGACGATTTCAGGGTGTGGGCCACGAGGTGCACGGCTGGCGCATCGGCGGCATCGCGTGCCTGCTCGAGCTGCGGAACCATGCGGTCCAGTGATTTTTCAAAGGTGGCAAGCAAGCGCTTGAGCAGGCGGCTCTGACCGGTCGGATCGAGTTCCGCCAGACGGGCCAGAGCCTCGGTGTCGAGATCACAGTGCAACGGAGCGTTCATGGTGCGAATGCGCCTTCGTGAGTGGCTGAAATCAGCACCGCCGGGCGTGTCACCGAGTGTGCATCAGACAACGCACGGCCCCTTGCCGCGGCGCCGGCGCCCACGCAGCCCGTGCGAACACCCGCGTGCCAACCCGCAGGGGTGTGCAAGTCTGAGCATCGGGCGTGCCGGAAAGTTCGCATGACAACGTGTCGCCTCAAAAGAAGACCGTGGGCCGCGCCGAATGCGCCACCTTCCGTGCTGTATCGGCCCGCGAATCGGCAACTTGAGCACACCGCTGCCTACAATCCGGCGCTATGAAATCGGGTCTCGGCCAGCCTGCGTCTGCGAGGTGCCTGATCGGTGGCCTGAACGGGCACTGGTCGGCCTGGGGCGTGGTTCCCGGATCGCTCGGACTGACCGGCTTGGCATGGGCCGACGTGGCACCTGCAGCCGAGGCGGCTCCTGCCGCGGCTACGGTCGGCCTGGGGCTGGGTCTGGCGCTCGGCGCCGGATTCGTGGTGCTGGGACTGCTGGTCGTGGTGGTGGTGCTGCGCCGCAGCGAGCGCTGGCGCTGCGAGGCCGAAGAGTTGCGGCAGCGCCAGGCGCGCAATGCCGCACTGGGCCGGCTGCTCGATGTGTGGCAGTGGCAAACCGATCCGCTGCACCGCCTGGTCTCGTTGCAGCCCCCGGCGGGTGATCTGAAATCTGTCCCGGGCGCCGTGCTGCCCGCCGAGCCGGCTGCGGTGTGGGAGCACTTCACCGTCGTCGACACCGAAACCCGGCAAGCCGCATGGCGCCACAGCCTGCAAACGCATCAACCGACCGGCGAGGTGCTGGTGAGTTTTGGCGGTGCCGCCAGCGGTGCGCGGCTGGGCTGGCTGCGCGCCGTGCCCTTGCATGACGCACGGGGTGACTTTCTCGGCCATGTCGGCACGGTGCGCGAACCCACCGAGGCCAAGGTAGAGGCGAGCGCTTCGGTGACACCAGCCGCCACTGCGACCAAGGCGGCGCTCGCGGCGCCCGAACCCGACGCCGAGTCGTTCAGCTACACCGTGTCGCATGACCTGCGCGCGCCGGTGCGGGTGGTCGAAGGCTTCACCAAGATCGTCAAGGAAGACTACGGCCGCTTGCTCGACCGCGTGGGCAACGACCACCTCGACCGCGTGCTGGGTGCCGCCGCGCGCATGAACAGCATGATCGACGCGCTGCTGGCGCTGTCACAGCTGTCGTCCAAGCCGGTGTCGCGGCAGCCGGTCAACCTGTCACAGCTGGCCAGTTACGTGGTCGATGACCTGCGCCGGCAGTGGCCGCAGCACGCGGTCATCGTTCACATCGACCCGACCATGCAGGTCCACGGCGACCCCACGCTGCTGCGCGTGGTGCTTGAAAACCTGCTCGGCAACGCCTGGAAATACACCACCAAGTGCGCCTCGCCGCAGGTCTGGTTCGAACGCTGCACCGACTCGACCACGCCGAGCTTCAGCGTGCGCGACAACGGCGCTGGGTTCGACATGCGCTACGCAGACCGGCTGTTCGGCGTGTTCCAGCGGCTGCACAGCGCCAGCGAATTCCAGGGCACCGGAGTCGGTCTGGCATCGGTGCGGCGCATCGTGCACAAGCACGGTGGTGAGGTGTGGGCCGAGTCGGAACTGGGCCGCGGCGCCAATTTCTACTTCTCGCTCGGTCTGCCGCCGGGCTGATGCCCCGCCAGCAGACCGGCGCGCGGCTCAGTCACCGGCCGGTGCGGCCAGCCGCTCGACGGCTTCAAGCAACCGCTCCGCCTCGTCGTCCATGGAGCGCGCAGCACTCGCGGCCATGCGCTTGAGGCGATCAACTGCCGCGTGGCGTGACAGCGAAAAACGGTGCATCAACACGCCCACGGCCATGGCGCTGATGGGCGACAGCAGCGACACGCTGGCCACCGGAGCCACCGGTGCCACGGGCTGGATCGGCGCGCCGGCGCCGGCACGGATGCGGTCGAACACCGCACGCACCGCCGGCACGATGTGCCCGATATCGAGCGGCTTGACGAGGTAATCCACCGCGCCGAGTTCTTGCACCTGGCGCACGGTGTCGCTGTCGGTGAAAGCCGACAGGAACATGAACGGCATCTTGCAGTACTCGCGCAGGTAGGCGGCGACATCAAAGCCGCTCATGCCTTCCATGCGAATGTCGAGCAGCGCCAGATCGGGCCGGTGTTCGCGCGCGAGCAGGATGGCGTCGTCGCCGTTGTCGGCGTCGATCACCTCGTAGCCGGCTTCGCTCAGGCCGTGGGCGAGCGTGGCCAGCACGAGCCGGTCGTCATCGACCACCAATATCTTGCCGCCGGATGCGACTGGATCGTGTGCCACTGCCACTGGTGAACCCCGCTGTGCCTTGATCGCCTGGAAACTCGTCCGATTCTGGCCGAAAGCCCCCCGCATGAACAGCGCCGCGGCGGGCGCGGAGCGGGCCTCAGACCGCTGCGGTCCCGGGTGTCGGGGCAGCGGCAGTCGACACCACCCCCGGTGCACCGATCGACACCGTGACCACCACATCGTCTTGCGACTGCTCGATGGCAAGCTGGGCGCAACGGCGCGGCAGCAGCGCGCGCACCAGTCCGAGGCCGGAAACGCCGCCGGGCACGCGCGCCAGATTGAAGCCCTCAGGCAGCCGGGCGCGGTTGCGAATCACGATGCGCACGCCGGCCTCGCCGCACAGCAACTGGCACTCGACTGCCGGCACCGCGGTGTCGCCCGCCGGGTCTCTCGCACGGTGCTGCATGGCGGTGTGCTTGACGGCGTTGGTCAGCAACTCGTTGATGGTCAGCGCGATGGGGATCGATTCGGCCTCGGGCAGCACCCACTGTGCCGGGTCGTCGCCATGCACCGAAAAGCCGATCTCGTGGCCGAAGGTGCGCTGCACCGAACTGGCAATCGCCTCGACCACGCTGTTGACGTGCAGCGGTCCGCCGGCGCCCACCTGCAACCCGTAGACCTGCGCGATCGCCTGCACCTGCCCCACCACCTCGGCCATCACATCGGCCATCTCGGGCTTGCGTTTGGCGATCTGCTGCATCAGGCCGGCGACGCCTTGCAGGTTGTTCTTGATGCGGTGGTGCACTTCCTTGACCAGCATCTCGCGCTGCGAGATGGCTGCATCGAAACGCGCCTGCTCGGCGGCGCGCTGCTCGGACACATCGGTGGCCACCAGCAGCAGCTGGTCGGGCGCCGCGCCGGGGGCAGCGAGCGGCAGGTAGCGCGCGTCCCAGACCCAGGTTTCGCCGTGCACCGTGAGCCGGTATTCGCGCCGCGTCACGTCGCTCGCACGCAAGGCGTCTTCCATGTCGAGCCGGCGCTGCGCGGCGACCTCGGGGCTGAAGATCTCCTCGGGCGAGCGCCCGATGATCTGCCCGGTCGTCAACCGCACGCTGCGCGCGGCGACCACGTTGGCCTGCAGCACGCGCAAGGTGCGCGCATCGCACACGGCAATGGCCATCGGCGCGGCTTCGATGATGCGTTGCAGCGAGGCCTGCGCCTCGGCGATGCGGGCCTCGGCCTGACGGCGGCGCTCGATGTCGAGCAGCGCGTAGGTGAGTTGCCGGCCGTGCGATTCGTGGCCGGTGACCACCGCGTTGCCGACCACCCAGAACTCGCGCCCGTCGCGCGCCTTGACACGGCACTCGAAGGTCTCCGCCTCGCCTTCGACCAGATCCTCAAGGTACTGGGTGCGCCGGAATGGATGGTCGGCTTCCGGCGTGGCCACCGTGCTGATGGGCTGACCCATGAAGTCGTCGAGATCGGCGCCGAACATGCGGCGCGCCGAGCGGTTCATCCACTCGATGCCGCTCGGGCCCACCGTCACGATGCCCACCAGCACCGAATCGAGGATCGCGCGGGTGCGCCGGGCCTGCAAGGCGACGGCGTCTTCGGCGCGGTGGCGCGCGTCGACGTTGACGAACGAGGTGATGACACCGCCCGACAGGTCTTCGCCCACCAGCCGCGTGCTGACTTGCACCCACACGCGCTGGCCGTCTCGCTGCAGCAGCTGACGCTCGCCCATCCAGCGGCCGGTCTCGCGCAGTGCGATCGTTTCCTCGGCGGCCAGCCGCTCGTGCTCGTCGGCGTCGCCAAACAGCACTGCCAGCGGCAGCCCCTGAAGTTGCGACGCCGGATAGCCCGACAGCTGGGCCAGCGAGTCGTTGGCCCGCTGCAGCACGCCATCGCGCAGGAACGCCACGCCCACTTCCGACAGGCTGAACATCAGCTCGCGGTCGCGCAGCAACTGCTCGCTGCGCAACTGCGTCTGGTGCTGCTCGGTGACGTCGAGCGTGACCACCGAGGTGGTGCGCTGGCCCGAGGCCAGGGTGGCCGGCTCGACGCGGGTCAGCAGCCAGCGCAAACCCCGCTCGGGGTGGCGGATCGCGTAGCGCACCTCGGCGCGCGTGGCGGTGCGCAAGGCGTGTTGCAGCTGGTCGTAATCGGCCCTCGACTCCTCAACCACGATGTCGCGGCTGATCGATTGCAGGTCGGCCGAGGCAGGCGCCTTGAGCGCCGGCTCGGTGCCGGCCGGGGAGCGGCCGCGGCGCACCCAGCCCGAGGTCTCCTGGAAGGTGGCCAGCCCGACACCGGCGGTGTCCATCAGCGCGCCGATCTGCATTTGCGCCAGATCGCGTTCTTCTTCGACGCTGCGGTCCTCGAGGATCGCCATGTGGCGACGCTGGCCGCTCGACGTGAGGTAACCGCGCACGATCGAGCGCAACCGGCGCGGCGCACCGTTGGGCTGCGGCACCCAGCCTTCGCTGATCACCGCGGGGGCGTCGGGTTGCAGGCCCGCAGCGGGTCCGCGGTCGGTCCAGCCCAGCAGCTGGCGCAGCGCCGAGGGCGCCTCGCCCAGCAGCGCCGGTGCCGCACCGATGAGCGCCTCGAAGGCCGGGTTGCTGCGCACCAGCAGACCGGCTTCGTCGTACAGCACCATGCCGATCGGGCTCAGATCGAACCAGTCGTCGATCTCGCGCGCGGAGCGGTCGGCACGCTCGCGCGCCACCTGCTCGGCGGTGGTGTCTTGCAGCACCGACATCGCGAAAACGCGGCCGAGTTCGTCGGTCAGCTCGCTGCGCGCCTCGCGGTACCAGCGTTCACGCCCGTCGGCAGCGACCAGCCGGCGATTTGTCAGCGTGCGCTCACTGCTACGCGAAGAAGCACCCCGCCAGCGATCACAGCCCTCGAATCCGGCCTGCCGGTCGGCTTCGGGTTCGAGCTGAACCGCATCGATGCCGATCAGCCGGTCACGCGGGTAGCCGCTGAAAGTCTCGAAAGCGGCATTGACGTCGACGATGCGCCCCCGCGTGTCTTGCAGCAGCGCCGGGAACGGCGACTCCCACAGCACGTGCATGAGTTCGGCGATCACGGGGCCGGCGATGGTCGGTGGCAACCTGGGTGCTGCGGCCGGCGGCGCATCCGCAGCACCTGAGGGGGTGTCGCTCCACTGCAGCCGCAGCGCGAACAACCCGGGGCCCAGAACCTGCCAGGCGGCCAATGCCGAACGGCCATCGACCAGCGCGGCCGGCGGTGGTGGCGAATCGACGTTGCGCCGCGCCGGCCACACCGAGCGCACGGCCGCATAACCGGGAAAGCGCAGCGCTCCCGGCGCCACGCCGACCGCCTGGGCGATCCACTCGACCAGCGGCGCACCGAGCACCGACTGCCACTCCTGTACCGCGGTGCCCACCACCGCCGGCAGGCGCCGCAGCGCCGCCGTGTTGGCAAAACTGACCTGGGCGCGGCGGTCGAACAGCAGCACCCCCTCGGACAGGTGGTCGAAGAATTGTTCGAGTGACGGCAGATTGGCAGCAGTGGCCATGCGCCTCACCGGCCGTGGATGGGATCGTTCATGCCCGCGAATCTATCGCGTCGCGCGCGAGGCGCCGGTTTCAGTCGAGTTGCGCGGCCAGCGCCAACGCACGCAGCGTGGCCTGGTTGATCTCCTGCATGCCCATCATCAGCGCATCGGCACATTCGCGCAGGTCGTACAGCGACTCCGACTCGATGGCCCGCACCAGATTGAAATACGGCATGTACGGGCCGGTGCCATCAACCAGCGTGTCGTGCACGCGCTGCGGCACGGGGATGGTTTGCAGCAGCTCAGCCAGCGACTGCCCGAACAGCCGGTCGAGCAGCGAGAACACGCCACAGATGAACAGTTCGTTGCGCAGTTCCTGATCGCCGCTCTCGCGCGCGAGCTCTTCCATGACCAGCCCGCGGCGCACCGAGGCGAACATGGCCGCGCGCAGGTTGGGCTCCTTGCTGGCCGTGGCCAGCAGCAGCGCCAGCCAGCGCTTGAGCCGCCCGTAGCCCAGCAGCATCACCGCGTGGCTGAACGAACTGACCTCCACCGACAGCCCGAAAGCAGGCGAGTTGATGTAGCGCAGGATCTTGAAGCCCAAAGACGGATCGCGCTTGAGGGTGCGCTCGATCTTTTCGGCCGGCTCTTCCTGATCGACCTGGCGGATCAGCTCCACCACCGATTGCAGATCGACCGGTGCCGGGGGCGGGCGCACCCCTGCAGGTCGCGCGCCCACCTCGTCGCCGATCGGCCAGCCGAGCACCGCTGCGGCGCCACGCTCGAACGCGCCGTCCATGTCGGCCACCGAGTGGATGCCCGCGAGCATGTGCGAGATGCTGCGCGTGACGCCCACCGGCGCCGACTGTGCGGCCGTGTTGATGCGTCGGTCATCGGCCAGATCGATCACGGAATGCGTGAAGCACGGCAGCACCTCGCGCGGCAGTTCTTTCAGCGGCCGCCCCTTGATGAGCAAGGTGTTGCCGCGGGCGTGAAGCGCCAGAATGGCCGGCGAATTGGCTGGATCGGCGGCCATGAAGGCAGGCACTTCGATCATCAGGTTTTGCGACGGCGTGGCGCACATCAGGTCGTGCAGCAGGCTTTCGCTGGTGATGTTGAGCGACACGCGGCCGCCCTCGGCCGGCCACACGGCGGCCACGGCGCTGAGCAACTGGGCCGCGTCGAGCGCGACGTCGGGACGCAGCGCAAACACGGTCAGTCGGGTGGCGGTGACCGAGCGGGTGCGGTCGATGAAAGCGGAATAGCCCAGGGCCACTCGGGCCAGGATGTCGTCGTCGGTCACAAAGTCTCCAGAACTGCAAGTCCGGCACCGCGCCGGCATCCGGCTCAGCCGCTGATGTACTGGAACAGAGACATCTTCTGCACCATCGAATAGGACTTTAGCGCCGCCTCGTAACCGGTCTGCTGGTTCTGGAACTCGGACAGCGCTTGCGGCAAGTCGAGGTCCTCGGCATTGGAGCGCTCGGTTTGAGCACCGAGCTTTTGCGTGCCCAGCCGGGTGGTCTCGTTGTCGATGAGGTTGAGCGCGCCGCCGGTGGCCGAGCGCGCGAGGTTCAGCGAGGCCATCGACGAGTCGAGGTCACGCAGACGATCGGCGGTCGACTGCGCGCGCTGGGACGGCGTGCGGTTGGGCGTCTTCAGCTCGGCGATGGCGGCATCGATGGTGTCGAACACGCTCAGCGTGGGGGTCGAAGGCGCGACATTGAACTGGTCGCCCGCAGCCGGCGTGCCGGAGACGGTGACCGCCATGCCGTGCAGTGAAATCGCCTTGCCGGACTGGTAGGCGCCCGAGCTTTCCACGGTGGGAGGCGTCGCGGGGGACGACAGCGAATAGCTTTCGATGTCGTAGGTGGTGCTGCTGGTGAAGTGCACGCGGTAGCCGGTGTCGGCCACCGGGAACAACGCCGACGGGTTGGTCACGCTGCCGGCATCGATCCAGGCGCCAGTGATCGGCGCACCGCTCACGCTGTTGGTCGTGGACTGGGTGACGAAAACGCCATTGCCGGTGCTGGCGTTCAACCATCCGGCCACGCCGTCGGTGCTCAGCGGCAGCGCGGTGTCGGAGGGGGTTTGCATCTGGCCGGACGTGCCGCGAAACTGCACGCCGGCAGGCGCAGGCGAATCGACGAACGGCGGCTGCGACGAGCCCTGACCAGCGAACAGGTAGGAGCCCGCGCCATCCGAGCGGTTGGCCACGCCAAGCAGTTGCTGGCGCATGCCGCTCATGGCGCCGGCGAGCTGCGCGCGTTCGGCGTCGGTGTAGGTCGCATTGCCCGAGGCCACGAGCGCCTCGCGCAGTTGCTGCAGCAAGTCGCCGGCATCGCCCAGCGCACTTTCGGTCTGGCTCATGACGACCTTGCTGGCGTCGACGCTGCGTTGCGAGGTGTCGGCGCGCATCTCGGCGGCCATGGCGCGCTCGGCGCGCGCGGCAGCGGCCGGATCGTCGCTGGCCTTGAGCAGCCGCTTGCCGCTGGTCAGGCGGGTTTGCATGTCGCTCAGGTCCACCTGGCGACGCTGCAAGACATCGATGGTGGCGTCGTAGCTGTGGGAAGAAGCAATTCGCATGGCAGTGCTCGGTCAGGTCAACACAGGCGGATGGGGCAGTCCGGGCTTCAGCGCGCGGCGGTCTGCAGCAAGGTGTCGAACACCGTTTGCGCCACCTGCAGCATCTTGGCCGCCGCCTGATAGGTTTGCTGGTACTGGATCAGCCGGGCGGCTTCTTCGTCGAGGTTGACGCCCGACTTGGATGAGCGCGCCAGCTCGGCCTCGGCCGCCACGCCAGTCGACAGCTCAGCCGCCGACCTCGCGCTTTGCACACGCACGCCAATGCTGGCCACGATGCCGGCGAAGGCCTCGGTCACATTGGCGCCTTGCTGCAAGGTGCCGCCGCTCCAGATCGCGCCCACGAGCGGGTTGTCGCGCAAGGCCAGCAAGGCGTTGGCGTTGCGGTTGTCAGACCCCGGGTACGCATTGGCACTGAAGACGAAGGTATCGCTCGACACGGCCGGCGTCGCGCTGCTGTTGGCGGCCGTCGGTACCCCGTTGATCTGCACCGAAAAGCCGTTGGTGGGCGTGGTGCCGGCATAGGTGACGGGCAGCCCGGACGTCCACGTTGCAGGAGCGCTGGTGCCCGCGCTGTCGGTCCAGGTGTAGGTGAACTGGCCTGGCGTTGCGGTGGTCTGGAATTTCAGAGTCACCGGCAAGTTGGCGTACGAGGCCACGTCGGTGCTGCCGTAACTGATGGCCCCGACCATGCCGGTGCCCGTGTTCGCAGACCCCATGGTCGCGCTCAGCGGCGAGGCCGCAGCGATCAACTTGGGGTTGGTCATGCTGAGCTGCATGTCGCGCGCGGCGCTACCCGCCGGGCGCAGCAAGAAGCTGTCGCCTGCGGCGGCGGCGCCGCTGATGCTGATGGCAAAGCCGTCGACCAGGTCGCCGTTGACCACGCTCTGAGGCGCAAAGTCGGGATCGGGCTCGCCGCCCTTGAGTCGCGCGAGCTCGAAGCCACCGAGGCCGTCAGCGGTGAGTCGGTAGTCGCTGGCCTGGATGCTGCTCACGCCGGCGGCGGTGAGCACGGCGGGCAGCTGCGGCGTGACGGAGACGACCGCGCTGCCGGTGTTGGCCGACGACGGATTGGCCGCCAGCACCGGCAGCCCGGAAGCTGCGCCGAAGCGGAACATGGCCGCTCCGGGCTGCCCGTTGAGGTCCAGGCCCAGCGACTGTTGTTCGTTGATTTGCAGCCCCACCGCCAGCGCCATCTGGCCCAGCAGGTTGCGCGCATCGGTGACGTCGGAGCTTTGAAAGCGCATCAGACCGGCCAGGCTGCCACCGGTGAGCAGCGACGGCGGCAACGCCCGGTTGCCGGCCGGGGTGACGATGCCCAGCACCACGCGCGAGTTGTCGTAGGAGTCGCGCATCGCGGCCAGTTGGGTGGTCGTGCTGCCCAACACCAGCGCCTGACCGGCGCCCATGAACACCGACACGGAGCCGTCGTCGGCCGTGATGGTCGCCACCTGCACGAGCTTGCTCAAGTCCTGAACCGCGGTGTCACGCTGGTCGAGCAGGTCATTGGGGGGCTGCCCCGTGCCGCGCTGGTCGACGATCTTCTGGTTCAACACCGCGATCCGGCTGGTCAGGTCGTTGACCTGCGACACCGCGGCCTGCATGTCTCCGGTGACGCCGGCCTGCAACTCGTCGATCTGCTGGGCGGCGGTGGTGAAGCGTGCCGTCAGCTCACCCGCCCGCGACAGCACCACCTGACGCGACGACAGGTCCTGCGGCTTGGTCGCCACATCGGCAAAGGCGTTGAACATCTGGTTGGTGGCGTAGCCCAGGCCCGACTCGCCGGTACCGAAGACCTTTTCGAGGCGCAGCAACTGATCGCTGCGTGCGGTGTCCGCCGCAGCCAGCGAGCTCGACAGAGCGGCCTCGCGCGTCAGGAAGTCGTCGTGCGCACGCGTGACGCTGGTCACGTCCACGCCACGCCCGAAAAAGCCCGCTCCGGTGTACTGCCCGCCGGATGTCGCGAGCTGCACCTCCTGGCGCGAATAGCCCTTCGTGTTGACGTTGGCGATGTTGTTGCTGGTGGTCTGCAGCTGGGCGTAGCTGGCCGCCATGGCCCGCGTGCCCAGAGACATCAATGCGCCGGTTCCCATGTCGCCGTCCTTGTGATCAGGTGCTCATCACGCGCTGCAGGCGCAGCGTCGTGTTGATGACACGGGTGAGCTTGTCGGCATAGGCCGGATCGGTCGCGTAACCCGCACGCTGCAGGCCCTGGGCGAAGCCGGCCGCGCTGGCGTTGTCGCCGCTGGCACTGGCCATCACCTGGCCGTAGCGCGGGCTGTCTTTCATCATGCGGGCGTAGTCCTTGAAGGATTCCTCGTAGGAGCTGTACGCGCGAAACTTTGCCGTCACCTTGCGTGCCACGCCGGCGGTGTATTCGGTGGTGGTGACTTCAGCGACCGGACCCTTCCAGTTGCCGCCGGCCTTGATGCCGAACACATTGAACGAGGTCGATCCGTCAGCGTTCTTGATCTCGTGGCGGCCCCAGCCCGACTCGTGCGCGGCTTGCGCCACCATGAAGCCGGCCGGGATGCCCGTCTCGGCCTCGGCGGCACGCGCCGCGTCGGTGTGGCTGCGCACGAACTCGGCTTGCTTGCCGCTGGTCGACACGGCCGGCGAGCCCGCTGCAGCGGCCGGTGGCGCGGCACCGGGGGCGTTTGCAAACGGCTTGAGGGTCACCGGCCCGGTCGTGGCCGTGCCCATCTGGCGTTCGAGCTGGCGTGCGATCACGTCGGCCAGGCCGCCGGTGGTGCCGCTCATCTGCTTGGCGTATTCGCCGTCGAGCATTTCGTTGCCGAGGTTGGTGCCCGAGTTCTCCATCATGCCGCTGGACATGGCGGCTTGCGCCTCGCGCATGCTCTTGAGCAGCTGCTGCATGAACATCGCCTCGAACTGCTTGGCGGTTTCCTTGATGGCGGCCTTCGGGTCGCGCTCGCTGGCCGTGCGCAACGCCGCCAGCGAGCGCGCATCGACGCTCGACGAGGTCCCCTGCGTGAGCAGCGGGTTGGTCACTGGCGAGGTGAGGTTCATCAGATCACCTCGAGTTCGGCGTTGAGCGCGCCGGCGGATTTCATCGCCTGCAGGATCGCCACCAGGTCCTGCGGTGTGGCGCCCAGCGAGTTGAGCGCCTTCACCACATCGGCGAGCTTGGTGCCTGCGGGCAGCTGGATCAGCGAGCCGGGCTCCTGGCGGATGGTGATGTCGCTCTTTTCCGACTGCACCGTCTGGCCCTGCGAAAACGCACCGGGCTGGCTGATGACAGGCGTGGTGTTGATGGTGACCGACAAGCTGCCGTGCGCCACCGCACAGGCACTGAGCGTCACCGATTCATTGACCACCACCGAGCCGGTACGCGCATTGATGATCACGCGGGCGGCCGGGCTGGCCAGATCGACGTTGAGGTTTTCGATCTCGGCCATGAACGACACGCGGTCGTCGGGCGATTCGGGCATGGCCACTTGCACGCGGCGGCCATCGACGGCCTGCGCCACGCTGCCGCCCATGCGGGTGTTGATGGCGCGGGCCACCTGGCGCGCGGTGTTGTAGTCGCTGGCGTTCAGATCAAGCTGCAGGATGCTGCCCTGGTTGAGCGGCGTGGCCACGGCACGCTCCACCGTGGCGCCTTCAGGGATGCGACCGGCACTCAGGTGGTTGATCTGCACCTTGGAGCCGCCCGCCGAAGCACCGGCGCCACCGACGATCAGGTTGCCCTGCGCCATCGCATAGATCTGGCCGTCAGCGCCCTTGAGCGGTGTGATGATGAGGGTGCCGCCGCGCAGGCTCTTGGCGTTGGCCAGCGACGACACGTTGACGTCGATGGCCTGCCCCGGCTGCGCGAAGGCGGGCAGCTGCGCGGTGACCATGACCGCCGCCACGTTCTTGAGCTGCATCGAGGCGCCGGCCGGAACCGTGACGCCCATTTGCTGCAGCAGTGAATTGATGCTCTGGGTGGTGAACGGCGCCGAGGTGGTCTGGTCGCCGGTGCCGTCGAGGCCCACCACCAGGCCGTAGCCCACCAGCTGGTTGGAGCGCACGCCCTGGACCGCAGCGATTTCCTTGATGCGGGTGGCGTGGGCGCCGGCGGGCCAGCCGGCCACGACCAGTGCCAGGCACCAGCCGAAGAACCATCCCGCTTGCGTGAGTCTGCCGATCCTGTCCATCTCGATTGCACTCCCTGTTGCAATCGATTCTGGAGAAACTTAAATCGGTAGAACGCTCAAAAAGAACCGTGCTAACCAGCCAATTACCTGCGAATCGGCCTGAGCGCCGCGGCCACGGTGCTCGAGACGCACATTGGCAACTTGCGCCGACGGCACCGTGTTGCCCGGCTGGATCGAGCGTGGATCGACCTGCCCCGAAAAACGCAGCACGTCGACGTTGTCGTTGACGCCGATCTGTTTTTCGCCCGAGATCAGCAAGTGGCCGTTGGGCAGCACGCCGGTGACGGTGGCGGTGATCGTGCCGGTGAAGTCGTTGGTGTTTTCGGTGCTGCCAGTGCCATCGAACTTGTTGCTCGAGGTGCCATTCGCCTGGGCCCGGTTGAGCGTGCTCGACGGCAGGAACGGCACCGCAGTCACGCTGGCCGACACCGTGCCGCCCTTGTCGATGCTGCTCTTGCTCTTCTGGCTGGCCGTCACGTTCTCGACGATCTGAACTGTGATGATGTCGCCGACCAGTCGGGCGCGGTGGTCTTCGAACAGCGGTCGGTACTGCGCCGCCTGGAAGATCGAGCCGCTGTTGACGCCCGAATTGGGGGCGGGCAAGGGGGCGGGTACCGCGTGAGTCGGCGTGGCCACCTCGACCTTGGGTCGGGGCGCCAGCGCTTCGCAGCCGCACAACGCCAGCACGGCCAGCAACGCAGCGCTGCGCCTGGCGGCGCGCATCACACGAGCGGCACGCATCACAGTTGTCCCAGCTTGGCCAGCATCTGATCCGACGTGGAGATGGCCTTCGAGTTGAGCTCGTAGGCGCGCTGCGTCTGGATCATCGAGACCAGTTCCTCGACCACGTTGACGTTCGAGGTTTCGACAAAGCCCTGCGAGATCGAGCCCAGGCCGTTTTGCCCTGCCGTGCCGGCATTGGGCGTTCCCGAGGCCGCGGTTTCGCCGTAAAGGTTCTGGCCTTTGGGCTCGAGACCGGCCGGATTCACGAAGTTCACCAGTTGGAGCTGGCCGACGTTTTGCGGCAGCGTCTGGCCGGGCAGCGTGACGCTGACCGTGCCGTCGTTGCCCACGGTCACGCTGGTGGCGGTGGCCGGAATGGTGATGCCGGGGTTGACCGGGTAGCCGTTGTTGGTGACCAGCTGGCCGGTGGCGTTGACCTGGAACGAGCCGTCGCGGGTGTAGCCCGTGGTGCCGTCAGGCATCTGGACTTCGAAGAAGCCGTTGCCGCGCACCGCCATGTCGAGCGGGTTGCTGGTTTGCTGCAGGTTGCCCTGGCTGAAGCTGCGCGAGGTGGCCACGGCACGCGTGCCCAGTCCGAGCTGCAAGCCGGTGGGCAGCACGGTCTGGTCGGTGCTGGCGGCGCCGGCCTGGCGCAGGTTTTGGTACATCAGGTCTTCGAACACCGCGTGCGACTTCTTGTAGCCGTTGGTCGACACATTGGCGAGGTTGTTCGAGATGGCGTCCAGCTGGGTTTGCTGGGCTTCCATGCCGGTCTTCGAAATCCACAGGGAGCGCATCATGGCGGTAGTCCTTGTTCAGAAAATCAGTTGAGCGT
>CANGBT010000034.1 GCA_947452135.1 Burkholderiales bacterium | reverse complement strand
ATGCGTTCGTGGTGTTTTTCCTCGGCTTTTTCCTGATCCTCACGCAGTTCCTGTATTCGCAAAGCCTGCTGGTGGCGCTGGCGATGCTGGTGTCGGTGTGGGGCTTGCTGAGCGCGCTGGTGCTGGCCAGCATGCCGGTGGGCAAGCCGTCGCTGCGCATGGCCGCGCGTCTGGCCGGCAAGACCGCGCTGCTGGGCGCGCCGCTGATGGCGCTGATGTTCGTGCTGTTCCCGCGCGTCAGCCCGCTGTGGGGCGTGCCGCAGGATCACCGTGCGGGCATGGGCCTGTCCAACAACATGAACATGGGCTCGGTCGCGTTGCTCGCGCAAAACGAGAACGTGGCCATGCGCATCCGCTTCGAGGGCGCGCCACCCGCGCCACAGGATGCGTACTTCCGCGGGCCGGTGCTCGGTCACTTTGACGGGCGCGAATGGACGCCGCAAACGCCGAGCTTTCCGCCCACGCTCACCCCGCGAGCCGAACTGGCCGTGCGCGGACGCTCCATCGGCTACGAGGTCACGCTCGAGCCGCTGAACCTGGCGGTCATCCCGCTGCTCGAAGCCAGCACCGAGGCGCCGCAGATCGAAGGCGTGCGCGTGACGCTGTCAGACGATCTGCAATGGCGTGCCGAGCGGCCGCTCGACGTGCGCGTGCGCTTTCACAGCACGGCCAGCACGCTGTTCCGGCACGGCCCCATCGCGCCCATGATCGGCTTGCAGGACTACATCGACTTGCCGCCCGGGCACAACCCGCGCACGCTGGAATGGGCGGCCGCGCTGCGCCGCCAGCCGCGCTACGCCGAGGCCGACGCCGCCACGCTGGCCAACGCGCTGATGGCGCACATCCGCACCGGCGGCTTCAGCTACACGCTGTCGCCCGGCACCTACGGCGACGACGACGCGCGCAGCGCCATCGACGAGTTCTGGCTCGACCGCAAGCTGGGTTTCTGCGAGCACTTTGCTGCCGCCTTCGTGGTGGTGATGCGCGCGCTCGATGTGCCCGCGCGCGTGGTCACCGGCTATCAGGGTTTCGATGCGCAGCCGGTGGACGGCTACCACGTCGTGCGCCAAAGCCATGCCCACGCCTGGGCCGAGTACTGGCAGCCGGGCACAGGCTGGGTGCGTGCCGACCCGACCACCGCCGTGGCCCCCGAACGCGTGCTGGGCCGCTTGCACCTGACGGCCGAACCCACGCTGGTCGACGAGGCGCTGGGCGCGGTGCACCCACAGTTGCTCGCGCACCTGCGCGACGGCTGGGAGGCCATGAACAACCGATGGAACCAGTGGGTGCTGGACTACTCGCGCGGCGCGCAACTCGACATGCTGTCGCGCCTGGGTTTCAGCCAGCCCGGCTGGGAGGATCTGGCGCTGCTGATGGCCTTGGCGTGCGGCGCACTCGGACTCGGTGGCGCCGCGTGGACGTGGTGGGAGCTGCGTCGCATCGACCCGTGGGTTCGGCAGATGAACCAGTTGCGCGCGGCACTGCGCAGGCTCGGTGTGGCCAGCGCCGACCATGAGGCGCCGCGCACGCTGGCGCAGCGCGTTCGCAACCAGCTCGCAGCGAACGCCGAGCCGCTCGCACGCGCTCTGGAGCAGCTCGATGCGCAGCGTTACGGCCGCGCCGCAGCCACCCGCCCCGACCGCCGGCTCACGCGCGAGTTCTGCGCCCTCGTCCGTCGTCTGTCGCGCCAGCCGCCGCTGGAGCGCACTCGATAATTTTGCGGATGAACCCACACCGCACAACCGATCGCGCCATCGCCAAACTGCCAAACATCCGCCGCCAGCAAGTCAGCGCATGGTTGTCATGCGCCGCGCTGGCCGTGTGGCTGGCCGCCGCGCCAACGGCCCAGGCTGCCGATGAGCCAGCGACTGCCGCCAAGGCGGCCAAGCCGACCCAGGTCATCAAGAAGCACCGCGCCAAGCCCGCCCGCAAGAAGGCGCACGTGCGCTCGGACAGCGAGCCGGACGTGGTCACCTACGGGCACCGCGACGACGTGATGCGCTTCGGCGCCGAGGTCGCTGCACGTCAGGGGCTTGATGTCGCGTGGGTGCAAGCGGCGCTGGCGCAGTCGCGCTATGTGCCCAGCGTGGCGCGACTCATCATGCCGCCGCCGGCGGGCACGGCCAAGAACTGGGCCGCCTACCGCGAGCGTTTCATCGAGCCCAGGCGCATCGCCGCCGGCGTGGCCTTCTGGCAGGCCAACGAGCGCTGGCTCGCGCAAGCCGAACAGGTCTACGGCGTGCCGGGGGAGATCGTCGTCGGCATCGTCGGCGTTGAAACGCTGTACGGCCAGCACATGGGCGGCTACCGGGTCATCGACGCGCTGGCCACGCTGTCGTTCGACTTTCCACCCGGGCGCAAGGACCGCAGCGCGTTCTTCAAGGATGAGCTCGAGCAATGGCTGGTGCTCAGCCACCGCGAGGGGCAAGACCCGGTGCTGCTCAAGGGCAGCTACGCCGGTGCGCTGGGTCTGCCGCAGTTCATGCCCAGCAGCGTCATCAAGTACGCGGTCGATTTCGACGGCGACGGCCACATCGACCTGCACACCAACGGCGCCGACGTGATCGGCAGCGTGGCGCACTACCTGGCCGAGTTCGGCTGGCAGCGTGGCCTGCCCACGCACCTCGAGGTGGCCGCGCCCACCGACACCAGCGCGCGCGCCGAGCTGCTCGCCCCGGACATCCTGCCCAGCTTCACCGCCCAACAGTTCATCGAGCACGGCGCGGTGTTCGGCTCCGAGGCCGAGCTCGCCCGCATCGGCGGGCCATCGGGCGCCACGCGGCTGGCGCTGGTCGAGCTGCAAAACGGCGATGCCGCCCCCAGCCATGTGGCCGGCACCGCCAACTTCTACGCGATCACCCGCTACAACTGGTCGAGCTACTACGCCATGGCGGTGATCGAGCTGGGCGCGGCGGTCAGGCGCGCGCGCTGAGGTACGCCGGTCCCAGCCGCTCATCGTCGCAACAACAAATTGATTAAAAAATCTAAACCTATTTAACAGCGTCAAATAAGGTAAATCAGGTAATCTCGTTCTCGTGTGAGCAGCGCTCGTTTCTGAGGCTCTGGTGCGAGGTGGTTCCAACCACCGATGGCCAGAGGCTCCGGCCGGCTCACGTTTTGACGAACGAGAACCCGATGAAGCGCAACAGCTCCCTGAACCATGTCTTCCGCCTGATCTGGAACCAAGCCACCGGCGCCTGGGTGGCGGTGGCCGAGACCACCCGTGGTCGGGGCAAGGCCTCCAGCGTGAGCTCAGGCGTGGCCAGCGCGGTGCTCGGTGCGGCCAGCCTCGGGCTCATGCTGCTCGGTGCGCCAGCACGCGCCGCGCCGCAAGGCGGCCAGGTCACCGCCGGCAGTGCCAGCGTGAGCCACAGCGGTGCCACCACCACCATCTCGCAAAACAGCCAGAACGTCTCGCTGTCGTGGCAAAGCTTCAACATCGGCAAGTCCGAGACGGTCAACTTCGTGCAGCCCACGGCGCGCTCGATCGCGGTGAACCGCATCTTCGACACCCACGGCAGCCAGATCTTCGGCCACCTCAACGCCAACGGCCAGGTCTGGCTGATCAACCCCAACGGCTTGCTGTTCGGGCGCGATGCGCAAGTCAACGTGGGCGGCCTGGTGGCCAGTACGCTGGACGTGTCGGACGACAGCCTGAGCGGCAGCACCCACCGTTTTGCAGGCAGCAGCACCGCCGGCGTCATCAACCAAGGCCACATCAGCTCGGCCGACGGTGGCAGCGTCGTGCTGCTGGGCCACCATGTGAACAACACCGGCACCATCAGCGCGCGGCTGGGCACGGTCGCGCTCGGCGCGGGCAACGCCACCACGCTGCAGTTCGAGGGCAACCGGCTGGTCAACCTGCGCGTGGACGAGAACGTGCTCGACGCGCTGGCCGACAACGGCGGGCTGCTGCAAGCCGATGGCGGTCAGGTGCTCATGAGCGCCGGCGCGCGCAACTCGGTGCTGGCCAGCGTGGTCAACAACACCGGCGTGATCGAAGCGCGCACGGTCGAACAAAGCGCCGGGCGCATCGTGCTGCTGGGCGGCATGGCCGCAGGCACCACGCACGTCGCCGGCACGCTGGACGCCAGCGCGCCCCAAGGCGGCAACGGCGGGTTCATCGAGACTTCGGCAGCACACGTGCAGGTGGCCGATGGCACGCGCATCACCACCGCCGCGCCACGTGGCCAAACCGGCACCTGGCTGATCGACCCTCCCGTCGACGGCTTCGTCATCGCCGCCGAGGGGGGTGACATCAGCGGCGAAACGCTGTCGTCCAATCTGGGACTGACCGACGTCACCATTCACAGCGTCGGTAGCCATGGCGGCGCGCGCGGCGACATCGACGTCAACGACGCGGTGAGCTGGAGCGCCCACACGCTCACACTGAGCGCGTACAACGACATCCACCTCAACGCCTTGTTGAGCGGCACGACCGCCGACGCCCACCTCGCGCTCGAGTACGGCCAGAGCGCGCTGGCCCTGGGCAACACCGCCCAGGTCCACTACACCGTGGCGCCGTCGCTGACCGCCGGCAGTACCGTGAGCACGCGGCTGGGCTACGACGTCTCGGCCACCGTTTATCAGGTGATCACCGCGCTGGACGCGCTGCAAGGCATCGGTGCCGACAGCGTGAAGCTGTCGGGCAACTACGCGCTGGGCGCCAACATCGATGCCACCGCCACCGCTGAGTGGAACGGGGGCGCAGGCTTCGTGCCGATTGGGGACAACGGCGACATCATCGCGTCGTTCAGCGGCAGCTTCAACGGCTTGGGTCACACGATCGACCGCCTCACCATCAACCAGGCCGCGGACAACGTGGGGCTGTTCGGCTTCACCGCGGCGGGCTCAACCATCAGCCATGTCGGGCTGACGGACACGGCCATCACAGGCAACTACAACGTCGGTGGGCTGGTGGGTTCCAGCCGAAGCGCCATCAGCAACAGCTACGCCACAGGCAGCATCAGCGGCACCCAGTACGTGGGCGGGCTGGTGGGCTTCAACGCCGGCGCCATCGCCAACAGCCACGCCACGGGCAGCGTCAGCGGTACCGCAGTCTCCATCGGCGGGCTGGTGGGAAACAACGCCGGCACCGTCAGCAACAGTTACGCCACGGGCAGCGTCATCGGCACCTTCAACGTCGGTGGGCTGGTGGGCAGCAATTCGACCGACTCCACCATCAGCAACAGCTACGCCTCGGGCAGCGTCAGCGGCAACGGCGCCATCGGCGGGTTGTTGGGAGCCAACTACGCGCAAGGAGGCATCAGCGCCAGCTTCTGGGACACGACAACCACCGGGCAGAGTGCAGGCATCGGCCAGGGCAATGCGGACGGTGCCATCGGCCTGAGCACCACCGACGCCCTGAAGCAAGGAAGCTACACCGGCTTCGACTTCACCACCACCTGGTACATGGTCGAAGGCTCCACGCGCCCGTTCCTGCGCGCGGAATACAGCACCACCATCACCAATGCACACCAGCTGCAGTTGATGGGCATGAACCTCACAGCGCACTACACGCTGGCCAACAACATTGATCTCGCGGCTGAACTGGCCAACGCCAGCGGGATGTGGGGCGGCATGGCGCGCCCCGACAGCGCGGGCTTTGCGCCGATCGGGAACGCCGTAACGGCGTTCACTGGCAGTTTGGATGGACAGGGACACACCATCGCTCACCTGACCATCCACCGCAGCCTCACCGACTACGTGGGTCTGTTTGGCGTCGCGTTCACAGGCTCGGTCATCAGTAACGTGGGCCTGACGGAGGCAGACATCACCGGCGCATTGGAAGTTGGCGGATTGGCGGGAATCAACTACGGCACCGTCAGCAACAGTTACACGACGGGCACCGTGAGCGGCTTCGGCTACGTGGGCGCTTTGGTGGGTGACAACGTGGGGGGCATCGCGGACAGCTACGCCACGGGCAGCGTCGGCGGTTCGGTCTCCGTCGGCGGGTTGGTGGGCGTCAACGAGGGGGTCGTCATCAACAGCCACGCCACTGGCAGCGTCAGCGGCCATGACAACGTCGGCGGGCTGGTGGGACTCAACCAGGGCAGCGGCATCATCACCCACAGCCACGCCGCCGGCGGCGTCGTCGACCCGAGGGATCTGCTCCTCACGGCGATCAGCAGCGGCGACCTGCCCGGCTTCATCAGCGGCAACGACAACGTGGGCGGGCTGGTCGGCCACAACAGCGGCGCCATCAGCGACAGCCACGCGGCCAACAACGTCAGCGGCAACAACAACGTGGGCGGGCTGGTGGGCTACAACGAAGGCGGCATCAGCACCAGCTACGCCGCAGGCAGCGGCCTGAGCGGGCCGCTGCTGGACTACATCGCGAGCCTGAGCCTGACCCAGATCGACCCGCTCACCGCCAGCGTGCGCGGCAATATCGCCACGGGCGGACTGGTGGGCTTCAACGGCGGCAGCGGCGCCATCACCGACAGCTATGCCACGGGCAGCGTGAACGGTAGCAAGGAAAACGTCGGCGGACTGGTGGGCGACAACCGGGGCACCATCGAGCGCACCTATGCCTCGGGCAGCGTGAGCAGCACCAACGGCTACGCCCAGCTCGGCGGGCTGGTGGGCTTCAGCGATAAGGACAACGGCGCTTACATCGGCAGCAGTTTCTGGGACACGACGACCACCGGCCAGGTCCATGGCGTGGGCAACCTAGACAACGCGATCTCGGGTGCCACCGGTCTGCTCACCGCCGACGCCTTGGCGCAAACCAGCTACACCGGCTTCGACTTCACCAACAGAGGCAGCTGGTACATGGTCGACGGCTCTACGCGCCCTTTCCTGCGCATGGAACACAGCACCACCATCACCAACGCGCGCCAGCTGCAGATGATGGGCATGGACCTCACGGCCCACTACACGCTGGCCAACGACATCGATCTGGCGGCTGAACTGTCCAACGCCAGCGGGATGTGGGGCGGCAGCGCGGCCGGCTTTGCGCCGATCGGGGATGGACGCAACGCATTCACCGGCAGCTTCGACGGCCAGGGGCACACCATCGGCCACCTGACCATCAAGCGCACATCCAACGACGTGGGGCTGTTCGGCTACGCGGACAACGGCTCGAACATCAGCCATGTGGGCCTGACGGATACGTCGATCAGCGGCGTGAGCAAGGTCGGCGGCTTGGTGGGGCGCAACTACGCCGCCATCTCCGACAGCTACGCCACGGGCAGCGTGAGCAGCACTGACGCCGGCGCCTTCGTGGGCGGCTTGGTGGGGGTCAACTACGGCGCCATCTCCGAGAGCTCCGCCACGAGCAGCGTCAGTGGCACCTATTTCGTGGGCGGGCTGGTGGGCGGCAGCTACGGCGCCATCTCCGACAGCTACGCCACGGGCAGCGTCAGTGGCACCAGCCACGTGGGCGGGCTGGTGGGCTTCAGTCTTGGCGACATCAGCAAAAGCTACGCCACGGGCAGCGTCAGCGGTACCAAAGACGTGGGTGGGCTGGTGGGCTACACCGAAGGCACCATCAGCAACAGCTACGCCACGGGCAAGGTCAGCGGCACGGGCATCGAAGTGGGCGGGCTGGTGGGCTACAACGAAGGCGGCATCAGCAACAGCTACGCCACGGGCAGCGTGAGCAGCACGGGCAACAGCGTCGGGGGGCTGGTGGGCTTCAGTGCCGGCAGCATCAGCAACAGTTACGCCACGGGCAGCGTCAGTGGCACCAGCTACGTGGGCGGGTTGGTGGGCAACAACGAAGGCACCATCAGCAACAGCTACGCCACGGGCAGCGTCAGTGGCACCAGCTACGTGGGCGGGCTGGTGGGCTCCAATAACGGCGGCAATGTCAGCAACAGCTATTGGGACATCGACACCACCGGGCAATCGGTGGGCATCGGCGGCCCCAGCGCAAGCCAGACCGGGGTCACCGGCCTGAGCACCGCCGAGGCGCTAGAGCAAGAAAGCAGATACGCCGGCTTCGACTTCGACCCCGTCACCGGCAGCTGGTACATGGTCGAAGGCTCCACGCGCCCGTTCCTGCGCATGGAATACAGCACCACCATCAGCAACGCGCACCAGCTGCAGCTGATGGCCATGGACCGCACGGCCCACTACACGCTGGCCAACAGCATCGATATGGGGCCTGAGCTGACCAACGCCAGCGGCATGTGGGGCGGTATGGCTCGCGCCGACAGCGCGGGCTTTGCGCCGATCGGCACCTTCGACGAACTTGACTTCTCGAAGGGGTTCACCGGCAGCTTCGATGGGCAGGGGCACACCATCGCTCACCTGACCATCCGCCGAAACACCACCGACTACGTGGGACTGTTCGGCTTCGCCAGCTACGGCTCGAACATCAGCAACGTCGGCATGACCGACGTGGAGATCACCGGCAACGAAGCTGCCGGCGGCCTGGTGGGCGACAACGACGGCGCCATCAGCAACAGCTACGCCACGGGCAGCGTCAGAGGCACCAAGTACGTCGGCGGCCTGGTGGGCATCAACTACGACGGCAGGATCAGCAACAGCTACGCCACGGCCAGCGCGAGCGGCAGCAGCAGCGTCGGCGGCCTGGTGGGCGACAACCGAAGCAGCATCACCAACAGCTATGCCACCGGCAGCGCGAGCGGCTTCCAGTACGTCGGCGGGCTGGTGGGCGACAACTCCCGCGACGGCACCGTCATCGGCACCATCAGCCACAGTTACGCCACCGGCAGCGTCTTCGGCTTTGACACCACCGTCGGCGGGCTGGTGGGCGCCAATTCCAACTCCAGCACCATCAGCAACAGCCACTGGGACGCCGAGACCACCGGCCAGACGGTGGGCATCGCCTCGGGAGATCAGTCTGGCGCAACCGCGCTGAGCACCGCCGACGCCCTGCGGCAATCGAACTACGGCGGCTTCGACTTCGACACCACCTGGTACATGGTCGATGGCTCCACGCGCCCTTTCCTGCGCATGGAGCACAGCACCACCATCACCAACGCGCACCAGCTCCAACTGATGGGCATGGACCTCGGTGCCCACTACACGCTGGCCAACAACATCGACCTGGCGGCCGAGCTGGCCGACAAGAGCGGCATGTGGGGCGGCAGCGCGGCCGGGTTTGCGCCGATCGGCGGTATCGGCTCGATCCTGCCCAACATCCTGGGTGCTGACTTGGGCAACCGCACGGCGCTCATGAACGGCAACAGCCCCGACCTGTCGGCGCTGGGCAACTGGGGCACGGCCGCTGCCAGCGTCAACGCGATGAGCGTGCTCGACGGGCTGGGGGTGTTCTCCGGCAGCTTCGACGGCCAGGGCCACACCATCGGCCACCTCACGATCAACCGGCTGGACTCCATCGGCGTGGGCCTGTTCGGCGCGGCCATCGGGGCGGACATCCGCAACGTCGGGCTCACCGACGCGAGCGTGGTGGGCCTCCTCGGCGCCGGCGGCCTGGTGGGCATCAACGCGCTGGGCAGGATCAGCGACAGCTACGTCACCGGCCAGGTCGGCGGCCTCGCCCTGGCCGGTGGGCTGGTGGGCTTGCAACTGGCCGGCACCATCAACGACAGCCACGCCAGCGGCACCTTCGTGGGCGCTCTCGGGGCGGGCGGGCTGGTCGGTGGCCAGGCGTTGAGCCTGGTGCAAGACAGCTACGCCAGCGGCACGGTCGTGGGCCTGCTGGGCGGTGGCGGTTTGGTGGGCATCAACTTGCTGGGGGCTGTGAGCACCAGCTACGCCGACGCCGAGGTGAACGGCTTCTTGTTCGTCGGCGGGCTGGTGGGCATCAACCTCATCGGTCTGGTCGACAACAGCTACGCCACGGGCGGCGTGAGTGGCAGCGACTACGTGGGCGGGCTGGTGGGCGGCAACCCTGGCCTCATTCGCAACAGCTACGCCTCGGGTCTCGTCGCGTCGGGCGGCGCGCATATCGGCGGCCTTGCGGGCGGCGGCCTCGGCGATTTGCTCGGGCTCGACCTCGGCATCAGCGGGCAAGTGATCGGCAGCTACTGGGACATGGATTCAAGCGGTCAGGCCGTGGGTATCGGCGGTCCTTTCGCGGCCCAGACCGGCGTCACCGGCCTGAGCAACGACATGAACCTGAGCAGCGCGCGAGCCCTGACGCAAGACAGCTACGTCGACTGGGACTTCAACACCACTTGGTACATGGTCGACGGCTCGACGCGCCCTTTCCTGCGCATGGAGCACAGCACCACCATCAGCAACGCGCACCAGTTGCAGCTGATGAGCCTGGACCTGAGCGCGCACTACACGCTGGCCAACAGCATCGACCTGGGGCCTGAGCTGTCCAAAGCCAGCGGCATGTGGGGCTCCAACAGCGCCGGCTTTGTGCCGATCGGCGACAACGTGACGGCCTTCACCGGCAGCTTCGACGGCCAGGGTCACACCATCGGCCACCTGACCATCGACCGGAGCGACACGCACTACGTGGGTCTGTTCGGCATCGCGGAGACAGGCTCGGCCATCAGCAACGTGGGGCTGACGGATGTCGCGATCAACGGCGCCACCAACGTCGGCGCGCTGGCGGGCTATAGCGCCGGCACCATCCGCAACAGCTACGCCTCAGGCGGCGTCGAAGGCACCTACGTCGTGGGTGGTCTGGTGGGAGTCGTCACGGGGAGCGGCAGCGTGACCACCAGCTATTCCTCGGCTGATGTCAGCGGCACCGATTACATCGGCGGGCTGGTGGGCATCAACAGCGGTTCAACCAGCAGCAGCTACGCCACGGGCAGCGTCAACGGCAACCAGTACGTGGGCGGGCTTGTGGGCGACAGCAACGGGACCATCAGCAACACCTACGCCTCGGGCAAAGTCAGCGGATCTGCCTCGCTCGGTGGGCTGGTGGGAACCAACTCAGGCACCCTCACAAACAGCTTTTGGGACATCGACTCCAGCGAGCAGGCGTTCGGCGTCGGCAGCGATCACGACGCCACAGGCGTGATCGGCCTCACCACCGCTCAGGCCCTGACGCAAGCCAGCTACGCCGGCTTCGACTTCGTCAACACCTGGTACACGGTCGACGGCTCCACGCGACCGTTCCTGCGCATGGAGCACAGCACCACCATCACCAACGCGCACCAGCTCCAACTGATGGGCCTGGACCTCACGGCCCACTACACGCTGGCCAATGACCTCGACCTTGGCGCTGAGCTGAACAACGCCAGCAGCATGTGGGGCGGCATGGCGCGTGACCAAAGCGCGGGCTTCGTGGCGATCGGCACCTACGTGGACGATTCATCCCGTGGTTTCACCGGCAGCTTCGATGGTCAAGGTCACACGATCCACGACTTGGCCATCCGCCAGACCACCCCCGGCAGCGTGGGCCTGTTCGGCTACGCGAGTCAGGGTTCGGCCATCAGCAACGTCAGCCTGACGAATGTGGATGTCCGTGGTCAGAACTACGTGGGTGGACTGGTGGGGTTCAACGTCGGCAGCGTCACCAACAACGCAGTCACGGGCAGCGTCAGCGGCGAGCAGTATGTCGGCGGGCTGGCGGGCTACAACACGGGCACGCTGAGCGACGACCACTACAGCGGCAAGGTCAGCGGCACCGATGGCATCGGCGGCGTCGTGGGACTCAACCAGTTCGGTTCGATCACCCACAGCGACGCCACAGGCGAGGTCTGGGGCGACAAAGGCGTGGGCGGGCTGGTCGGTATGAACGTGGGCGGGCACATCAGCAGCAGCCACGCCACCAACGCTGTCAACGCCACACAGCTCCTGGTTTTTCAGGAGATCACTGTGCAAACAGCCTCCCCGGGCAGCGGCTTCGTGGGCGGTCTTGTGGGGATCAATGTCAGCGGCAGCATCCATGACAGCTACGCCACGGGCGATGTGTGGGGCGCGGACTCGGTAGGCGGGCTGGTCGGCTCCAACTTCGAGGGCACCATCAGCGGCAGCTATGCCACCGGCGCGGTCACGGGCGTGCTGCCGGTCCCGGTGGGGTCGAACGTCTTGAGCCCGCAGGATTCGCTCTACACCCCGGTGGCGGGCATCGGCGGGCTGGTCGGCTCCAACATCGCAGGCGCCATCAGCGACAGCTACGCCACCGGCGCGGTCAGCGGCGACACAGCCGTGGGCGGGCTGGTCGGCTCGCATGGTTTCGGCGGCTACATGAAGTACGCCTGCTCCATGCACCCCAGCTGCGGTGAGCCACCGCCCAACGCCACCATCACCCACAGCTACGCCACCGGCTCGGTCAGCGGCAACACCGATGTGGGCGGTCTGGTCGGCATGAACGACGCCGGCACGGTCACCGACAGCTACTGGAACATCACCAGCACCGGGCAAGCCAACTCAGCCGGTGGCGGTGTGGGGCTGACCCAGGCACAAATGACCGCCCGTGCAAGTTACGCCGGCTGGGACTTCGACAACACCTGGGTGATCTACGAAGGCCACACCGCGCCGCTGCTGCGCAGCTTCATGACGGCGCTGACCGTCACGGTGGACTACGCTGGCGCCACCAAGGTCTACGACGGCACCGACGTGTACCGCGGCGGGACGGTCATCGACCCGGCCAACCACCTTTATGGCCTTGACGAGGTGACCGGCACCCTGAGCAGCCGCCACGTGGGCAGCCGCACCGTCGAAGCCAGTGGAGGGCTGTACTCTGATCAGCAGGGCTACATCATTTCCTACGCCACCAGCGAAAACAACACGGTGGAGGTGACACCCGCCACGCTGACCTACCGAGCCACGCCGACCACCAGATTCACCGGCCAGGCACCCACGGGCATGAGCGGCACGGTCGAAGGCTGGATGGGCGACGACACGCTGGCCTCGGCCACCACCGGCAGCATGAGCTGGACGTCGCTCGCGCTGCGCAACAGCGCTCCCGGGCGCTACGACATCACCGGCGGTGGCCTGACGGCGGAGGACTACGTGTTCGTGCAGCACGAGGGCAACGCCACGGCCCTGACGCTCAACCCGGCGCGTCTGCCCGACGAGGTGTCGGCTGTCACCACGCAACTGGCCAGCCTGGAGCCCGTCTTCAAGACGGACAAGGCGGGCGCGCCATCGGCCAGCCGCGGCGATCTGCGACTGCGCACGATCGGCTCGGGCGTGCGACTGCCAGACAACGCCGTGAGCAGCGAGACCACCGAATGACCAGGACTGTTTACACCATGACCCACTCTCCCCTTGCCCGCGCCGCCTGGCTGCTGTGCGCCGTGCCCCTGGGGGCCGTCGCCCAGCTCGCGCCGAGCGTGCCCAATGCGGGCTCGCTGCTGCAGCAAGTGCCCCCGCCCGCGCTATCGCCACGGCCTAACCGGGCCAGCGGCCTGACGCTGCGCCAGCCCGACGGACAGGCCTTGCCTCCGAGCGCTCCGTTCGAGGTGCGCGGCATCACCATCACCGGCAACACGCTGATCACCAGCGAGGTGCTGGCCACGCTGGTGGCCGATGCTGTGGGCCAGCCGCTCACGCTGCCGCAACTCGAAGCGCTGGCCGCGCGCATCACGCAGGCCTACCAGCGCCAGGGCTATCCGCTGGCGCGCGCGATCGTGCCGGCGCAAACCATCGAAAACGGCCAGGTGCGCCTGCAGGTGATCGAAGCACGCTTTGGCGAGGTGCGCGTGGACAACCAAACCCGCACGGCCAACCGCTTGCTCAACGCCACCGTGTCGCCGCTGCAACCGGGCGAGGTGATCGCGCAAGACCGCCTGGACCGCGCGCTGCTGCTGCTGTCGGACATTCCCGGCGTGCAAACCATGGCCACCTTGTCGCCGGGCACGGAGGTGGGCACATCGGACTTGCAGGTCGATGTGCAGACCGGTGCGAGGGTCACCGGCCAGCTCACGGCGGACGACCACGGCAGCCAAAGCGCCGGGCGCAGCCGCGGCGGCGCGTCGCTCAACCTGATCAACACGCTGGGACTGGGTGATGTGCTCAGTGCCACGGCGCTGAGCTCGGGCAAGGGGCTGAACCACGGGGGGGTGAGCTACGAGCTGGCGCTCAACGGCCTGGGCACACGCCTGGGCGTGGGCATCTCAAGCCTGCGCTACGAGCTGATCGGTGGTCTGGCCAAGCTCGATGCGCACGGCACGGCAGAAGTGCTGAGCATGGTGCTGCGCCAACCACTGGTGCGCCGCAGCAGCGCCAACCTGAGCGCATCTCTGACGATCGACAACACCACCTTGCGTGACCACGTGGACGTGAGCTCGATCGCCACCGACCGCACCATGCACGATGCCAACCTGAGCGTGCACGGTGACCTCGTCGACGGTTGGGCCGGCGGCGGTGTGACAGCGGCCGATGCGGGCGTGCTGACGGGGCGGGTGGGCTTTGACAAACCCATTGCCAAACAGGGCGATGCGGCCTCGGCCCAAACCGAAGGCAGTTTCACCAAGTGGACGCTCAACGTGTCGCGCTTGCAGTCGGTGGGCGCGAATGGCGCGCTGTACCTGAGCGCGCGCGCGCAGTGGGCCAGCTGCAACCTCGATGCATCGCAAAAGCTGTCGGTGGGCGGACCCAACGGAGTGCGCGGCTACGACAGCGGGGCCGCGCCGGGCGACGAAGGCGAGATCTTCAGCGCCGAATACCGCCACAACCTGCGTCTCCCCGCCCCCGGCCAATGGCAAGCCACGGTGTTTGCCGACACAGCCCGTGTGCGCATCAACGCCAAGCCGTTTGCCTCAGGCACCAACCACCTGCGCCTGAGCAGCGCCGGCGTGGGACTGAACTGGGGCTGGGACGCCTGGCAAGCCCGGCTGGCCGTGGCCATGCCCGTGGGTGCCGTGCCCAGCACCATGGATGCCACCCGAACCACCCGCGGCTGGATCGACATCAGTCGGCAGTTCTGATCCAGCCATCGACGTTGCCTCGCCCGGCCGGGCTGTCGGGCAGTGGCAACACGACCTCGATCACCTCGAGACCCCTGACCAATTCCCAGCTCGATTCGTACCAGCCCGCCAGCGAGCCGGAACCTTGCGCCTCGCCGATCGCTTCGGCGCGTGCAAGTGCGGGGGTGGCAGCGGTGGTCAGTGCACTGGGGCTGGGCATGGCGATCTCCTGAACAGGCGTGGAACTGCTTGATCAACGCGTTCAGTGTTCCTGCATGGGAAAAAACCGCGGTGCGTTGAATCAATCGTGCATCGGACGACTCGACCGATGACGCCAGTTTTCCGAATCGACGCCGTTCGCGCATCCCGCGCAAGGGTCGGTTCGGGCCCCCAGGCACACCCCATGAAGCGCCCCCTCCAAAGGGGGATGCGCCGGCTGATGGGCGCTCAGTCCTGCGGGATCACGCTCACCGACACGTCCATCGACTGCATGGAGCCGCCGCCCAGAATCACGCCGCGCAGCGGCACCACGTCGGCGAAGTCGGCGCCCCACGCCAGCGTGATGTAGCGGCGATCGGCGAGCTGGTCGTTGGTGGGGTCGAACTCGACCCAGCCGTGGCCGGGCAGGAAGGCACCCACCCAGGCGTGCGACGCATCCACACCCATCAGGCGCGGCATGCCGGGCGGCGGGTCGGTGAGCAGGTAGCCCGACATGTAGCGCGCCGACAGGCCGTGCGCGCGCAGGCACGCAAGCATCAGGTGGGCGAAGTCCTGGCACACGCCACGGCGGTGCTGCAGCACCTCGTCGACGGAGGTGCTCACCGTGGTGGCGCCGGCGTCGAACTCGAAGTCTTCGTGGATGCGGTGGGTCAGGTCGAGCAGCGCCTCGGCCCACGGACGATCGGCTTGCAGCGAGGCTTCGGCGTAGTCACGCGCCGCCTCCGACCACGGCACGAGCACCGTGGATTCGGCCATGCGGGCGGCTTCCAGATCATGGGCACCGGGCAGCTGGCGGCGCACGGCCTCGCGCACCTCGGCCACCGTCATGGCGTGCGCCTCATCGAGTTTCGGGCGCTCGGCCACCTCGACCTGGCAGTGCATGCGCACGCGCAGCTGATGGTGCGCACCATGCAGCCCGAAGTGCGACACCACGTTGCCGAAGCTGTCTGTGGCCTCGTGTCGCTCGTTGGGCAGCGGCTCGATGGTCAGGCTGTGCGACACCACGCGTTGCCACGGCAGCACACGCGGCGTGAGCCGACCAAGCTGCCACGACTGCGACACCGGCACCACATACGAATAGAACGTCTCGTGCTCGACGACGTAGCGGTCGGCGTCAGACGGGTTCATGGGCGCGATCAGGTTCATGCGACGAGCGACAGCACGCTGCGCGAGGCGGCGTGCGAAAAGAACTTGAGCGTGAGCTCGTCGGACACGGCGTACGCAGCGCGCTGCAGTTGCGCCAGCACACGCGCCAGCGCCTCACTCTCGGGATGCAGATCGACCGGTGACAGGCCGCGCAGCGCGGCTTGCGCCGGGGCCAGCACATCACTGGCAAAGCGGCCGTGGCTGTGCTCGAGCTTGGCCACGAACTCGGCCAACCCCTTGACCTGGAAGGCAACCGAGCGGGGGTTGTCCTCATCGCGCAGCAACAAGTCGAGCACCGGCAGCCACTCGGGCGCCACCAGATAGCGCGAGCGGTAGGTGACCGTGGAGTCGGCGTATTCCAGCAGCCAGTCCAGACCGTGCGTGCGCCCTTCATTGATGGCCACCTGCAGCACGGTGCACAGCGTGGCCAGCCGCTCGATGCGCCGGCCGATCGACAGGAAACGCCAGCCCACGCCACGCGTCATGCCATCAAGCACGAAGCCCGACAGCGTGGCCATCGAGGTCACCGCACGGTCAAGCCAGCCCATGGCCAGCGGCAGCCCGAGGCTCGGCCCCGGCAAGCCCCGCCTGAACACCGGATCGGCGATCAGCTGATTCAGCGAGCGCCAGTGGTCGGCCGACATGCGATCGCGCAGATTGAAGGCCACACGAGACAACTGCCGCAGCCGGTCGCTGAGGCCCTCATCAGGGTGGGTGGACGCGCGCAGCAAGTCGGCGCCGGGCTGTTCGGTGTTGTCGATGAGGCCGAAGCGCTGTGCCACCACGAGTGCCGGCGACAGGCCGTGCAGCGGCGCCTTCGACTCGTCGAGCACCACGCCGATGGCCACGCGCAGCAGCCGCGCAGTGGCTTCGCAGCGCTCGCCGTAGCGGCCGAACCAGAACAGGTTTTCGGCCGCGCGCGAGGGCACGTTGGCGCGCGATGTGACCAGGTCTTCAGGCCGTACCGTGCGGCTGAGCAGCGAGAACGAGGCATTGACCGGTGCTGGCGACAGCACCCAGGCGTCCTTCGAACGGCCGCCGCGCTGCATGGTGATGGCGCGCGAGGTTTCGTCACCGGCCACGCGGGTCAAGCCGCCGGGCATCACGTGGTATCCGTGGGGCGTGGCCACCGCGAACACGCGCAGCCCCACGCTGCGCGAGGCGAGCTGCTCGGCCGTTCGGCCCGGGGCAGCCGATCGCTCCAGCACGGGAGCCTGCGACAGGTGCACCCATTCCTGGGCGACATACCGTTGCGCGCGAGGGGCCACGCGCTCGCGCAGCGCGGCGCGCTGGGCCTCGTCGAGGTCGGCGCCGAACAGCGCCGGCTCGCGCGCCGAGCGCTCGAGCGGCTTGATGATGAGCTTGTCGAGGCGGCCCCAGGCGTCGTCAAGTGCGGCCGGCTCGCCCAGCCACCAGGTGGCCACCGACGGCAGCTTGAGCGGCTCACCGAGCAGCTTTTCGCTGAGCTTGGGCAAGTAGCCCAACAGCGCGCCCGACTCGAGCACGCCCGAGCCCAGCGCGTTGGCCAGCAGCACCGTGCCGCGCCGCGCGCAGTCGGTCAGACCGGGCACGCCCAGGGCCGAATCGGAGCGCAGCTCGAGCGGGTCACAGTAGTCGTCGTCCTGACGGCGCAGCACGGCGTTGACACGCTTGAGGCCTTCAACGGTCTTCATCCACACGCAGCCGTCGCGCACCGTCAGGTCGCTGCCCTCGACCAGCGGGAAACCCAGGTAGCGCGCCAGCAGCGCGTGCTCGAAGTAGGTCTCGTTGTACGGGCCCGGCGTGAGCAGCACGATGAGCGCCTGGCCGCGATCGCCCCCGCGCTCGGCGGCATCGCGCGGCGCCCAGCGCAGCAGTGACTCGCGCAGCGCATCGAAAAACGACGCCAGATGCTGCACGTGCAGGTCGCGAAACATCTGCGGAAACACGCGCGACACCACCAGCCGGTTTTCGAGCGCGTAGCCCGCACCCGAAGGCGCCTGGGTGCGGTCGTTGACCACCCACCAGTGGCCATCGGGCGAGCGGGCCAGATCGGCCGCGTAACTGAACAGGTGCACGCCACCGGGCGGGCGGATGCCTTGCACCTGATGCAAGTAGCCGCTGTGGCCGAAGATGATCGACGGCGGGATGGCGCCCGAGCGCAGCAGTTCTTGCGGCCCGTAGATGTCGGCCAGCACGCGGTTGAGCAGATCGGCGCGCTGCGCGATGCCGGCGGAGAGCTCTTCCCACTCGGACGGCGAGATCAGCAGCGGCAACGGGTCGACCTCCCACGGACGGTCGGCGCCCTTGGGGTCGGCGTAGACGTTGTAGGTGATCCCGTTCTCGCGGATCTCGCGTTCCATGAGCGACAGCGTTTCGCTGACCTCGACGCCCTCGCGGGAAGCCAGCGAACGCAGGAACTCCTCCCAGTGCGCACGGGGGACGCCGGGCGCCGACAGCAATTCGTCGTAGCGCCCTTCGGCCGAGGCATAGCCTGACAGCAGCCTGCTCAACATCTCACACCATCCACTGCATCAGGCCCAGGTTGATCGCACGAGCGCGGGCGGCAGCGCCGCCGCTGCACATCCCGCGAACAGCCCGTGCCCGCAAATCAGGCTGCCGGTGGAGCGCGCCGCAAGTCCAGGGTGAACGGGAAGTTCGGATTGCGCTCTTCGCAAGGGGCCTGCATGGTACCGGGCGTGTGGCCGATGCGGAAAAACCGGTTCAAGCGCCTGGCCTCGGCCTCGTAGGCGTTGACGGGGAAGGTGTCGTAACTGCGGCCACCCGGGTGGGCCACGTGGTACTGGCACCCGCCGATGGATCGGTTCATCCAGGTGTCGAGCAAGTCGACGGTCAGCGGCGCATGCACGTCGATCGTGGGGTGCAATGCCGACGGCGGATTCCAGGCGCGGTAACGCACCGCCCCCACGAACTCGCCAACGCGACCAGTGGGCTGCAGCGGCACGACGCGGCCTTCGCAGGTGACCACATGGCGGTCACCCACCAGCCCGGTGGCACGGATCTGGATGCGCTCGAGCGACGAATCGACGAAGCGCGCGGTGCCGCCGGCGGCGTTTTCCTCGCCCAGCACATGCCACGGCTCGAGCGCCATGCGCAACTCGACCTCCACGCCCTTGGCCACGAAATCACCCAGCCTCGGGAAGCGGAAGTTCAGGTGCGGCGCAAACCAGTCGGCCTTGATCGGGTAGCCGAACGCATTGAGCTCCTCGACCACGTCGCACAGGTCCTGCCAGATGAAGTGCGGCAGCATGAAGCGGTCGTGCAGCTCGGTGTTCCAGCGCTTGAGGCGCGCCGGGCGGTACGGCTCCTTCCAGAAGCGCGACACCAGCGCACGCATGAGCAACTGCTGCGTGAGGCTCATGCGGGCATGCGGCGGCATCTCGAAGGCGCGCATCTCGAGCAGGCCCAGCCGGCCGGTCGGGCCGTCGGGCGAGTACAGCTTGTCGATGCAGAACTCGGCGCGGTGGGTGTTGCCCGTCACGTCGATGAGCAAGTTGCGCAGCAGCCGGTCGATCAGCCACGGCGGGCAAGCGCCCTCGCCGGCACCGAACTCGCTGGTCACGCGCTGCAGTTCGGCAAAGGCGATCTCGATCTCGTAGACCGAATCGTTGCGGGCCTCGTCCACGCGCGGGGCCTGGCTGGTCGGGCCGACGAACAGGCCCGAGAACAGGTAGCTCAGCGCCGGGTGGTTGTGCCAGTAGGCAATCATGCTGGCCAGCAAATCGGGCCGGCGCAGGAACGGTGAATCGGCCACCGTGGCACCGCCGAGCACGAAGTGGTTGCCGCCGCCGGTGCCGGTGTGGCGCCCGTCGAGCATGAACTTCTCGGTCGACAGCCGCGTTTCGTGGGCGCTTTGGTACAGGTGCGTGGTCTGCTCGACCAACTCGCCCCAGTTGTGGGCCGGGTGGATGTTGACCTCGATCACGCCCGGGTCCGGGGTGACGCGCAACGTGGCCAGCCGAGGGTCGCGCGGCGGCTCGTAGCCCTCGAGGATCACCGGCAGCTTCATCTCGGCGGCGGTGTCTTCGATGGCCGACACGAGCTCGAGGTAGTCCTCGAGCACCGACATCGGCGGCATGAACAGATACAGCCGGCCGTCGCGCGGCTCGGCGCACAACGCGGTGCGGGTGATCCAGCCGGCGGATTCGAACGCCGCGGGCACTTTCAGGCTGGCAGCGGCAACGCCTTTGACCGCGCCCAAAAGTGGTGCACTGGCCAAGCCGGCGCCTGCAGCGGTCTTGGCCGATCCGGTGCCTGCGGCCGCGCCCTGAGCACCGGTGACCACAACGCCTTCGGTCGCGCCATGCGCATAGCGCAACCGGCTGTAGGCCGGCAGTGGCGCAAACGTCTGGGTTTGATCCGGTGCGTGAACCCACGGCATGTCGCCTTCGGCGGCCCAGGGCTGCGAGTCGAGCGGCAGGCGAAAGCCCAGCGGCGAATCACCAGGCACCAGATAGCAGCGCTCGGCGCGCAAGAACCACTCGCCGCTGGTCCAGCGCGGACCGGCGCCGGTGGCTCGAGCCACCGGCAGCACATGACCGACGACCTTGTCGAGGCCCTGGCTGAACACCTTGCGCAGGCGATCGCGCTCCAGCGGATCGGCCAGACGCGCATCGAACGGGTCGACGTTGGTGGGCAGCTTGCGCTCGCGCCACAGGTAGTACCAGGTGTCCTCGAAGGTGGGGAACACGTACTTCGGATCGAGCGCCAGGCGCTTGGCCACGCTGCTCAGGAACTGCTTGGCCTGGACGTCGGTGACCTTGTAGTCCTCGTGCTCGCTGGCAAACAGCTCGGGGTGCGTCCACACCGGCTCGCCGTCCTTGCGCCAGTAGAGGTTGAGCGACCAGCGCGGCAGCTGCTCACCCGGATACCACTTGCCCTGGCCGTAGTGCAACAGGCCGCCGGCGCCGTACTTGACGCGCAGCTTGTCCATCAGATCGGCGCTCAACAGCCGCTTGGTCGGGCCCATGGCCTCGGTGTTCCATTCGGCCCCGTCGCGGTCGTCGACCGACACGAAGGTGGGCTCGCCACCTTGCGTCAGGCGCACGTCGCCGGCCAGCAGGTCGGCATCGACCTGGTGCCCCAGCGCTTCGATGTCGCTCCATTGCTCGTCGGTGTAGGGCAGCGTCACGCGCGGCGCCTCCCACACGCGGCTGACCTCCATGTGGTGCTCGAACTCGGTTTCGCATTCGTCGATGGCACCGCTGACCGGCGCGGCCGACGAGGGCTCGGGCGAGCACGCCAGCGGGATGTGGCCCTCGCCGGCGAGCAAGCCGGAGGTCGGGTCGAGCCCGATCCAGCCCGCGCCCGGCAGGAACACCTCGCACCAGGCGTGCAGGTCGGTGAAGTCGATCTCGGTGCCGCTCGGGCCGTCGAGCGACTTGATGTCGCTCTTGAGCTGGATGAGGTAGCCCGACACGAAGCGCGCGGCCAGCCCCAGATGGCGCAGCACCTGCACCATCAGCCAGGCGCTGT
>CANGBT010000033.1 GCA_947452135.1 Burkholderiales bacterium | reverse complement strand
CACGCTCGAGTCCACCCACGACGGCATCCTGGTGACCGATCTGCGCGGCGTCATCCGCAACTTCAACAGCCGCTTTGCGACGCTGTGGGCGGTGCCCGAGAGCTTGCTGGCGCAGCGCGACGACGTGGCGATCCTGGGCTGGATGCTGCAGTCGGTGTCCGAGCCGGCGGCCTATGTGCGGCGCCTGTCGGCCATCGACACCGCGCCGCAGAAGAAGTCGACCGACACCATCACGCTGGCCGACGGCCGCGTGCTCGAGCGCATGGCGCTGCCGCAATGCAGCCGCGGGAAGGTCATCGGCCGCGTCTATTCGTTTCGCGATATCAGCGAGCGCATCGAGGCCAACCGGCGTATCGAGCTGCTGTCGCACACCGACGCGCTGACCGGCCTGCCCAACCGCCGTGCGCTGCTCGACCGCGTCGAGTACGCGCTGGCGCTGTCGCAGCGCGACGGCACGCCGTTCGCGCTGCTGGTGCTCAACCTCGACCGGTTCAAGCACATCAACGACACCCTGGGCCGCAGCCTGGGCGACCGCGTGCTGACCGATGTGGCCGACCGGCTGCTCACCACGATGCGCCAGATCGACACCGTGTGCCGCCTCGGCGCCGACGAGTTCGTGCTGCTGGTGCATCAGGCCGACGCCGCCGGCGCTGAATGCAGCGCGCGCCGCGTGCTCGAGGTGATGCAGCGCTCTTTCCTGCTCGATGAGCTGAGCTTCACGGTGACGTGCAGCCTGGGCATCGCGCTGTATCCCGGCGACGGCAACAGCGCCGATGAGTTGCTGCAAATGGCCGATGCGGCCATGCACGAAGCCAAGGACAACGGCGGTGCCGGGTTCCGTTTCCATCAGGGGCGCGGCGACTCGAGCTCCAAACTGCGCAGCCGCATGAAGCTCGACCACGCCATGCGTCAGGCGCTGGCCGCGGGGCGCTTCCGGCTCAACTACCAGCCGCAAGTCGATCTGTACAGCGGCGAGATCGTGGGCGCCGAGGCGCTGATCCGCTGGCGCGACCCCGAACTGGGCGATGTGCCCCCGGCCGAGTTCATTCCGGTGGCCGAGCGCAGCGGCTTCATCGTGTCGCTGGGCGCGTGGGTGTTGCGCCAGGCGGTGCAGCAAGCCGCGCTGTGGCGCGACAAGGGCTATCGGCTGCTGATGTCGGTCAATGTGTCGGCGCTGCAGTTCCAGCAGCCCGACTTCGTCGAGTGCGTGGCGCAGGCGCTGGCCGAGGCGGGTCTGGAGCCGCAGTGGCTGGAGCTCGAGCTCACCGAGTCGATCCTCATCCAGGACGCCCAGGAAGCGCTGCAGCGCCTCGAAGGCCTGTCCAAGCTGGGCGTGAAACTGGCAATCGATGACTTTGGTACCGGCTACTCGAGCCTGGCCTACCTCAAGCGCTTTCCGATCGGCCGGCTCAAGATCGATCGCAGCTTCGTCAAGGGCCTGCCCGCCGACGAAAGCGACGCTGGCATCGTTCGCGCGATCGCCAACATGGCTCGCGCGCTGCACCTCGAGCTGATCGCTGAGGGCGTGGAAACCGAGGCACAGCTGCAGTTCATGAAACAGCTCGGTTGCCAGCAGTACCAGGGCTTCCTCCGGTCAGCGGCGGTCGACGTGGTGTCGTTCGAGTCGGTGATGGACACCGGTAGGCCGCTCGCGGCCAAGGCCGCACGGCCTGCGGCGGCGGCGAGCACGCCCGAGGCCTGATCGCGCTGGCGCGGTCGGGTTGCCGCGCACAATGAGCCTCGGCCCCGATGCGGGCACGGAGGTGCACACCATGTACAAGTTCAAGTCCAAGGCCACCGGCGACGTGCTGATGCTGGCCGCCAGCGGCGACCACATCCTGCGGGTGATCGGCAAGGAGCCGGCTGGTAAAGGCATCGTCGAGGTGGCTGACATGCCCGCGGCGATCGCCGCGATCGAGCAGGCTGTGGCCGCTGAAGAAGCCGCGCGAGCGCAGGCCGAACAAGCCGCTGCTGCCGAAGGCAAGAAGCTGCCGCCGGCCGATGGTGTGAGCCTGCGCCAGCGCGCCTGGCCGCTGCTCGAGATGTTCCGGCGCTGCCACGCGGCCGATGTCGTGGTCGTGTGGGGCGTGTGAGCGCGTGAGCGTGGCCACCCGCATCGTCGCCGTGCGTCACGGCGAAACCGCCTGGAACGTCGACACCCGGCTGCAAGGCCACCAGGACATCGCGCTCAACGCCACCGGCCGCTGGCAGGCCGAGTGCGTGGCGCGCGCGCTGGCCGAAGAAGGCATCACCGCGATCTACACGAGCGACTTGCAGCGCGCGTTCGACACCGCGCAGGCGATCTCGCGGGTGATTGGCGTGCCGGTCGTCAGCGATCGCCGCTTGCGCGAGCGCGCCTTTGGCAGCTTCGAGACGCTGACGCATGCCGACATCGAATCACGCTGGCCCGAGCTGGCGCGACTGTGGCGTCAGCGCGACCCCGACTTTGCGCCCGAGGGGGGCGAGTCGCTGCGCGAGTTCCATGCGCGCTGCGTGGCGGCGGTGTCGCAGCGCGCCGAGGCCCACCCGGGCCAGACGGTTGCCATCGTGGCGCACGGCGGCGTCATGGACTGTCTGTACCGCGCAGCGACCCGGCTCGACCTGCAAGCACCGCGCTCCTGGCCTTTGGGCAATGCGGGCATCAACCGGCTGCTCTACAGCCCTGAGGGGTTCGCGCTGATCGGCTGGAGCGACACGCGGCACCTTGAGGCGGCCGCACGCGATGAGTCGTCGGACGGCGAGGTCTCACCGGGCATCTGAGGCCGCATCCGGCCGGCCGCTCATTCGCCGAACAGGTCGGTGCCGCCGGCGCCTTTGGGTGGTGTCACGCCCAGATGCCGGTAAGCCGCCAGCGTGGCGATGCGTCCGCGCGGCGTGCGCTGCAGGTAACCCTGCTGGATGAGGTACGGCTCGATCACGTCTTCAATGGTGTCGCGCTCTTCGCCGATGGCTGCGGCCACGTTGTCGAGCCCGACCGGCCCGCCGTCGAAGCGGTGGATCACGGCTTCGAGCAGTTTGCGGTCCATCACGTCGAGGCCGTGCGGATCGACGTCGAGCATGGCCAGCGCCAGATCGGCCAGCGGCTTGGTGATGCGCCCGTCACCTTTGACGTCGGCGTAGTCGCGCACCCGGCGCAGCAGCCGGTTGGCGATGCGCGGCGTGCCGCGCGAGCGGCGGGCGATCTCGAAAGCGCCCGCCGTATCGGTGGGCACATTGAGCAAGCCGGCCGAGCGGTTGACGATGCGCGCGAGCTCGTCGGGCGTGTAGAACTCCAGCCGCGCCACGATGCCGAAGCGGTCGCGCAGCGGGTTGGTCAGCATGCCCGCGCGGGTGGTGGCGCCGACCAGCGTGAACGGCTGCAGATCGAGCTTGATCGAGCGCGCCGCCGGGCCCTCGCCGATCATGATGTCGATCTGGTAGTCCTCAAGCGCCGGGTACAAGATCTCCTCGACGACCGGGCTCAGGCGGTGGATCTCGTCGATGAACAGCACGTCGTTGCGCTCGAGATTGGTCAGGATCGCAGCCAGGTCCTTGGGCTTTTCAAGCACCGGGCCGGAGGTCTGGCGCAGGTTCACACCCAGCTCGTTGGCGATGATGTGCGACAGCGTGGTCTTGCCCAGCCCCGGCGGTCCGAACAGCAGCACGTGGTCCATCGCCTCGCCGCGCATGCGTGCCGCGCCGATGAAGATCTGCAACTGCTCGCGCGCCTTGACCTGACCGACGTACTCGTCGAGCCCCTTGGGGCGCAGCGCACGCTCGATGGCGTCCTCGTTGGGCGAGGCGCTGGCCGCGCTGATCACGCGACGCGGCTCGAAATCATCGGTCTGGATGCTCATGACGCATTATCGGCACGGCCCTGTTGCCGAGCTGGGCTGTACCCAGGCGCGTGCCTGTGGCTGTCCGGTGACCCGCTGTGCTGGGGTACCCTTTGGACACTGAACCCACCGACAACCCGGAGCCCTTCCATGCCCATCGCTTCCATCCGCCGCGCGCTTGCCGGCACCGTCTTGACGCTGGCCACGCTGGCGGCCTCGGCGCACAGCTACAAGCTCGGCGCGATCGACATCGACCACCCGAATGCGCGTCCCACCGTGGCCGGCCAGTCCGTGGGTGGGGGCTTCATGACGCTCGTCAACAAGGGCGCGGCCGACCGGCTGCTGTCGGCCACGACGGCAGTTGCTGCTTCGGTGCAAATCCACTCGATGACGATGGACGGCAACGTGATGAAGATGCGCCAGCTTGACGCCCTCGAACTGCCCGCCGGGCAGACGGTGGAACTCAAGCCCGGCGCCTGGCACCTGATGCTGGTGGGCCTGAAGGCGCCGCTCAAGGCAGGCGACACCTTCCCGATGACGCTCAAGTTCGAAAAGGCGGGCGGCGTGGTGGTGACGGTGAATGTCGAGCAGCCCGAGCCTGCGAAGGCCCAGCCCCAGCATGAACATCAGCATGAGCACGACCACGAGCACATGCACTGAGCGTGACGTTGCCGCGTAGCGCGGCGGCGTGCGGTGTCAGGCCAGCGATTTCAGCGCGAGCTTGATGCCGTCGCTGACGCTGGCGTTCGCCGGCAGGCTCTTGAGTGCGGCGGCGGCCTCGCGGTCGCTGTAGCCCAGCGCGATCAGCGCTTGCAGGATGTCGGCCTGCGCATCGCTGGCCACCGAGGCGGGGGCCGCAAGCGCGTCGCCGAGCTTGCCCTTCAACTCGAGCAGCAGCCGCTCGGCGGTCTTCTTGCCGATGCCGGGCACCTTGACCAGCCGTGCGGTTTCCTGCCGCGCCACGGCCTGCGCCAACTCGCTCACGCTCAGGCCTGACAGCAGCGACAGCGCCATGCGCGGACCCACGCCGGTGATCTTGATGAGCTGCCGGAAGGTCTGGCGTTCGTCGTGGGTGAGAAAGCCGAACAGGATTTGCGCATCCTCGCGCACGATGAAGTGGGTGAGCAGCGTGACGCGTTCGCCCAGACCGGGCAGGTTGTAGAAACTGCTCATCGGCACGTCGACTTCGTAACCGACGCCGTTGACGTCGATGAGCAGTTGCGGTGGCGATTTTTCAGCCAGGGTGCCAGTAAGACGTCCGATCATCAACCGATTATCCGGCCGGCCCTGGCAGGCGTTCCAGGGCGTAGCGGCTCAGGAACGGATGAGGCCCATGCGCTGGGCTTCCAGTGCGGCTTCGGCACGCGAATTCACGTTGAGCTTGCGGTAGACCTGCTTGACGTAGTCGGCGATCGTGTGGCGCGACAGGTTCATCTGGTCGCCGATCTCGGGCAGCGTGAAACCCTTGGCCACACGCAGGAGCACCTCGGTCTCGCGCTCGGACAGCACAGCGCGCGGCGGAATGCTCGACGAGCGTGGGGGCTTGACGGTGGCCTGCGCGGCGAAGTGCGCGATCACGCGCCGTGCGATCGACGGAGACAGAGGCGGCTCGCCGGCGCTCATGCGTTTGAGCTGCTCGGCGATCAGCTCACGGGGCTGCTCCTTGAGCAGGTACCCGAAAGCGCCGGCTTGCAGCGCCGGGAACAGATGCTCGTCGTCGTCGTGGATCGTCACCACCACCGACTGGGTGTCGGGCTGCTTGTCGCGCAAGGCCTCCACCACCTCGACGCCGGAGCCATCGGGCAGGCCGAGGTCGAGCAGCGCGAGGTCAAACTTGATCGATGCGACCAGTTCGAGCGCGTCTTGCACCCGCGCGGCCTCGTGGATGCGCGAGCTCGGAAACACCCGGGTGACGAGCGCTTTCATCCAGGCTCGAATCTCGGGCAGGTCTTCAAGCAGCAGGATGTGGTGGTTGATCATGGAGCCTCCGTTCATCGAGGTTATCGGTCAATGAGCGGTTTTCACAAGCGCAGATGCGCCGCCTGCATTTTCAGAATGGAATCGTCAGCCGGATCAGGGTGCCGTATCCCGGTGCGGATTCGACCAGACACTGCCCTTGCATGGTCTTGGCCCGATGTTTCATGCTGGCCATGCCGTGGCCGCGGTCAAGCCGGCTGTCGGGTTCGACCGAGATGCCCCTGCCGTTGTCTTGCACCAGCAGCCCGAAGTCATCGTCACTGACGGTCACCCGAACCTTGCACTGGGACGCGCGGCTGTGCTTGATGATGTTGCTCACCGATTCGCGCAGGATGCGGGTGGTCTGCACAAACGAGCGTGCCGACAGGGTCTGCATGAGCTCCTCGCTCGGGTTGCGCCAGTCGGCTTCAATGTTGGCCTGCCCGAGCCGCGATACGGCTTCGGCGCGCCAGTCGGCCAGCGCGTCGGCCAGTTGCACGGGCCGCCCGGTGAGGCCCTTCACCGACAAGCGCATTTCCTCGAGCGCTTCGCGTGCCAGGCTGGAGATGCGCTCGCTGTCGCTGGTGTGCACGATGGTCAGCAGCTTGGCACCGAGGTCGTCGTGCAGATCGGCGGCGATGCGCTTGCGTTCCTTTTCGGTCACCTGCTCCATGCGCAACGCCGACATCTGCATGAAGCTGCGTTCGATCTCCGCAGTGGCCTCGGCCACGCGGATCTCGAGCTGCGCGCGGTTGGCCTCAGCCGCCTGCATGGCCCGCCCGAACACCAGCAGCAACCGCGAGCCGATGACCAGCAACAGCAGCGGCGAAAAAACGCTGAGGGGGTGGACGGGCAGCCGGGGCAGGGCGCCGTGCTGGATGGCCAGCTCCAGCAGCACGAGCAAACCGAGGCCGCCGAAGGTCAGCCCCATGGGCCAGAAATCGTCACGCCGGATGGTCCAGATGACCTTCAGGTACCAGGCCCCGGCCACCACCAGTTCCACCGCCATCAGCACGAACCACACGTTGGCGACCATGAACACCCGGTCGGGTCCGGCCACCGCCAGACTTGCCGGCACCAGCACGCACTGCAGCAGGAGCGCTCCGGACACGCGACGGCTGCTGGTGCGCGCATGGCTCAACAGGAAGTGCACGGCCAGCGAGAGCATGGGTGCGAAGGCTGAGGCCGCCACGAATTCAAAGGTCTGCGTGGTCATGGGCAGGTCGCTCCACCACACGCGCATCGACAGCAGTGCCCAGCCGATGATCAGTGAGCCGAAGTGCAGCAAGAAGACCTCGCTGCGGTTCATCCAGCTCAGCACCAGCAAGAAGCCACCCAGCGCGAGCAGGCCGACACCTGCGACCTGCACGACAGCGATGTTCCAGAAGTGCCTGCGCGCGTAGGCCTGGACGAGTTCTGCCTGCGGGCCGATCTGCAACTGTGACAAGCCGCCGGCGCGCGCTCTGGACGCCACATGACGCAGCGATGAGCCGCTGACTTCGATGTCGAGCACGTTGTCCTGCGGGCTCAGCAGCGCTGCCGGCAATGTGATGCGCAGCGGCCGGTAGCAGTGGTTGGTCCTGGGCTCGACCATGCGACCGCCGCTGAAGATGCGCCGCCCGTTGAGGCGCACTTCGATGTTGCTGCAGGCGCGCTCGATGTACAGCGCCAGCAACTCGTTGTCCGCCACATCGGCAGGCCGGATGAAATAGGCGCGGTACCACACGCTGCCGTCATGGTCGGGCCGGGTCACCGCCCAGTCGTCGGGCAGACTGACTTCGTGCGGCACGGAGGCGCTGGACGGCAACCGTCCGTCGGGGCCGCCATTGACCGACAAAGCCGAGGAGATCGTCAGGGTCGATGCGTGCGCCGCACCCGTTGCAAGCAACAGCCACAGGGCAAGCAACTTGAAGAGTCGGCGCATCGGCATGAGCGGTCATTGTGCCGCCCGTTGTCGCATGCCTTGCGCGGACAATGGCGGCCTGCTCCGAACAAGAGACGCCCTTGATCCTCAAACACGAATTCGTCCCGCTCGACAACGCCCGGCTCGCCAACCTGTGCGGCAGCACGGACGATCACCTGCGAGACATCGAATCAGCGCTCGGGGTCACCATCACGCGGCGTCATGAGTCGTTTCGCGTCGAGGGCGGCAAGGCGCAGGCCGAGCGCGCGGTGAGCCTGCTGCAGTCGCTGTATGACCGCGCGCTGCAGCCGTTCGAGCCCGAACTTTTTCAGCTGCTGCTGATCGAGGCCGCAGCCGACAGCGCCGGGCGGGCGCTGCCTCAGCGCCGGCGCCTCGCCGAGATCGCTGCCGAGCAAGCGCCCGCGGTGCCTGCCGCACCGCCGCTGGTGCTGCGCACCCGCCGCGCCGATCTGGCCGCGCGCACGCCGAACCAGCAGGTCTACCTGGGCAACATCCTGTCTCACGACATCACCTTCGGCATCGGACCGGCCGGCACCGGCAAGACGTATCTGGCGGTGGCCTGCGCGGTCGATGCGCTCGAGCGCAGCAGCGTGCAGCGCATCGTGCTGACGCGGCCGGCCGTCGAGGCCGGCGAGCGGCTGGGCTTTCTGCCTGGCGACCTGGCGCAAAAGGTCGACCCCTACCTGCGCCCGCTTTACGACGCGCTGTACGACCTGATGGGCATCGACAAGGTCATGCGCGCGTTCGAGAAGGGGACCATCGAGATCGCGCCGCTGGCCTTCATGCGCGGGCGCACGCTCAACAACGCCTTCGTGATCCTCGACGAGGCCCAAAACACCACGCCCGAGCAGATGAAGATGTTCCTCACGCGCATCGGCTTTGGCAGCAAGTGCGTGGTCACCGGCGATGTCAGTCAGATCGACTTGCCGAGCGGCCAGATGAGCGGGCTGATCGACGCCGAGCGGGTGCTCAAGCGGGTGCGCGGTGTCGCCACCACGCGCTTCACCTCGGCCGACGTGGTGCGCCACGCGCTGGTCGCACGCATCGTCGACGCGTACGAGAGTGCGCGTCCGCAGTCGTCATGAGCACGCGCCAGGCCGTGCGACCGGCGCTGTCGCTGTCGTTGCAGTTCGCACGTGACCCTGTGGCGCGCGAACACCGCGATCACCTGCCGCGCCACAAGGTGGCACGCTGGATCCGCGCCGCGCTGCAGCGCGAGGGCGAACTCACCGTGCGGGTGGTTGGCGCCGATGAAGGTCTGGAGCTCAACCGCGATTACCGCAGCGGCGACCACGCCACCAACGTGCTGACCTTCGATTACGCGCACGAGCCCGTGGTGAGCGCCGATCTGGTGCTGTGCGCGCCGGTCATCGAGGCGGAGGCTCGGGATCTGGGTATTTCGCTCGAGGCGCACTACGCGCACCTGCTGGTTCACGGCACGCTGCACGCTCAAGGCTTCGACCATGAACGCGACGAAGACGCCGTGGTGATGGAGGCGCGAGAAACCGAAGTGCTGCGCGCTCTGGGCTACGCGGACCCTTACGGCCGCTAAAGGCAACCGCCGGCGGGTTCACCCGCCGCTGTGCGATCCACTCAGATAGCGCTTGCGCCAGAAGAAGGCGACCAGGCTGACGGCGATCAGCGCCATCAGCAGCATGCAGACCCAGAAGCCGCCCTCGTGCTTGAGCAGGGGCATGACCTCGAAGTTCATGCCGAACACGCCTGTGACCAGATTGAGCGGCAAGAAGATGGCGGTCAGCACGGTCAGCGTGCGCATGATGTCGTTGGTGCGGTTGCTCTGCGCCGAGAAATGCATCTGCACCGCGCTCTCGGTGGATGACTCGAGGCGGCGCACGTGGCCGAGCACCCGTTCGATGTGCTCGAGCACGTCGCGTGAACGCACGCGCAGCAATTCGCGTTCACGTTGAGCGGCGTGGTCGGCGGTGGGTGGCCACTCGTCGAGCGCATCGATCCATTCGGTGACGGCGCTGCGCTGGTCTTCGCAGGTGTCTTCGAGCAGGTGCAGCGAATTGCGCGAGTCGAGCAGCATCTGCCAGTTGTCGAAGCGGCTGCGCGGGTTGAAGAGCTCTTTTTGCAGGTAGTCCAGTTGCCGGGTCAGCAGCCGCCTGAGCTCAAGGTAGTTGTCGACCATGTGGTTGACCATGCGCAGCATCAGGTCCGCTGGGCTCGGCGGCAGCCGCACGGCGGTGCGGCCATCGGTGCTGCGTGACTCCGCTGTCGAGGGCAGCAACTGATGCCGCAACCGGTTGGCGAAGTACTCGCGGACCTGACATTCAGCGGGGTGCACGCTGAGCAGCACCCGGTCGAACAAGGCAAAGCCCACCGGGCTGGTGTCGATGGCGGCCAAGGCAGCACGCGCGGTGCTCAAGGTGCCCTTGCTGTCATCCAGAAACATGGCCGCGCTGCCCTCGCCCGCCGCGAGCCGCCTGAAAACCAGCAAGTCGTACCAGGAGGTGTAGTCGAAATGCGAGGGAAGCTGGTTGTTCAGCAGGTCTGCGACGTGCAGATCGACGAGTTGACCGCCGGTCCAGCGTTGCAGCGCTGCTTGCATCGTGGCCACGCCCACCTCGAACTCGCGGCGAGTGCTGCTGACCCAGAAGTAGCCGGTGGCCGGCAGGTTGTCGGGCAGGCCTTGGAGCTCGGTGAACTGGTCGCCCTGGATGTGGAAGACCTGCATCGCGTGCGGGTGCGGTCGCTCAGCCGGCCTTCATCAGGCGGGCGGCTTCGAGCGCGAAGTACGTCAGCACGCCATCGGCACCAGCGCGCTTGAAGGCCAGCAGGCTTTCCATCATCACCGCATCGTGGTCGAGCCACCCGTTGGCGGCGGCGGCCTTGAGCATCGCGTACTCGCCGCTGACCTGATAGGCGAAGGTCGGCACGCTGAACTCGTCTTTCACCCGGCGCACGATGTCGAGGTACGGCATGCCAGGCTTGACCATCACCATGTCGGCGCCTTCTGCGATGTCGAGTCCGACTTCGCGCAGCGCTTCGTCGCTGTTGGCGGGGTCCATCTGGTAGACCTTCTTGTTGCTCTTGCCCAGGTTGGCAGCCGAGCCCACGGCGTCGCGGAACGGGCCGTAGAACGCGCTCGCGTACTTGGCGCTGTAGGCCATGATGCGTGTGTGGATGTGCCCGTGCGCTTCGAGCGACTGGCGGATGGCGCCGATGCGCCCGTCCATCATGTCGCTCGGCGCCACGATGTCCACACCCGCTGCGGCCTGGGCCAGAGCCTGTTGCCTCAGCACTTCGACGGTGGTGTCGTTGACGATGTAGCCGGTGCTGTCGAGCAAGCCGTCCTGGCCATGGCTGGTGTAGGGGTCCAGCGCGACGTCGGTCATCACGCCCAGTTCAGGAAAGTGGCGCTTGAGTTCGCGCACGACCGTGGGCACCAGGCCCTGCGGGTTGAGCGCTTCGCGGCCGTCCTCGGTCTTCAGCGCCGAGTCGATCACCGGGAACAGCGCCAGCACCGGGATGCCGAGCGACACGCACTCCTCGGCCACCGGCAGCAAACGGTCCAGCGTCAGGCGGTTCACGCCCGGCATCGACGCCACGGCGTGCGTCTGGCCGTGCCCGGCCATCACGAAAACCGGGAGGATCAGGTCGCTCGGGTGCAGGCGGTGCTCGCGCACCATGGCACGACTGAATTCGTCCTTGCGCAAGCGGCGCGGGCGGCTGACTGGATACGGTGGTGGGGTGTGCACGGCGGTACCTGAGTGGGGAAGGAAAAGCCCCTTTCGAGGCGACAGGGGTCTCTCGGCCGAGCCGCAAAACACGCCGCAATGCTCAGGCCGGCGGATGATAGACGCAACATTTCGGGCGCGGCACTCGCGTCCATGGAGGGTTGCCACGCGTCCAGGCACCGCGGGCGCACCGTGATAATTCCCCGATGCTCTGGATCAAAGCCTTTCACATCATCTTCGTGGCCAGCTGGTTCGCAGGCCTGTTTTATCTGCCGCGGATCTTCGTCAATCTGGCAATGGTTCCGGCCGACAGCCATGCCGAGCGCGAGCGGCTGCTGCTGATGGCACGCAAGCTGTACCGCTTCATGAGCTTGCTGATGATTCCAGCGCTGGGCCTGGGCCTGTGGCTGTGGATCGGCTACTGGGGCACCTACGCCGGCGGCTGGTTGCACGCCAAGCTGTTTCTGGTGGTGCTGGCCGTGGGCTATCACCACATGTGCCGCGCCTTGCTGCGCCGGTTCGAGCAGTTCGGCAACCAGCGCAGTCACCTGTGGTTTCGGGTCTTCAACGAGGTGCCGGTGCTTTTGCTGATCGCCGTGGTGGTGCTGGTGGTGGTCAAGCCGTTTTGATCGCGCGATAGGCCGGCGCCATGGCTCGCCACCCCAGTTCGGCGCTGCCCTTGGCATGGCTTTACGCGGCGCTGATCGTCTACGCGTCGCTCTACCCGTTCGACGGTTGGCGCTGGCCGGAGCTCTCCCCGTTGGCGTTTCTGGCGCTGCCTTGGCCACGCTACTGGACCGCCTTTGATCTGGCGGCCAATCTCCTGGGCTACTTGCCATTGGGGCTGGTGGTCTTCACCGCGCAGGTCCGCGCGGGCCGGTCGGTTGTCCATGCCTGCACCGGCGCACTGCTGATCGGTTGCGGCTTGTCGCTGTTGATGGAGTTGACGCAAAACGGCTTGCCCTCGCGCGTGTCGTCGAACGTCGATGTGGCCTTCAATTGCGCGGGCACCGCCATGGGGGCCGGGTTGGGCCTGCTGTTGCATGGCTCGGGCCTGCTCGACCGCTGGCAGCGCTGGCGCGGACGGTGGTTTGCCGACCGCAGCGCCGGAGGCGTGGCCTTGTTGCTGCTGTGGCCTGTGGGCTTGCTGTTTCCGACGCCGCTGCCCTTGGGTGTGGGGCAGGTGCTGTCGCGTTTTCGCGAGCTTGCCTTGCGCGTTTTGACGGACACGCCGGCCGCTGGTTGGGGTGCCGCATTTGCCGGCCAGACGGCGGCGCCTGGCTTGCCGCCGGTGGGCGAGTCGCTGGCCATCGCATTGGGCCTGCTGGGGCCGTGCCTGCTGGCGTTCTCGGTGTGCCGCATCGGCTGGCGCCGCGGTGTGCTGATCGTGGTCATCGGCGTGTGCGGGGTGGCCGCGACGACGCTGTCGACCGCCCTCAACTTCGCCCCGCAGCATGCGATGGCCTGGTTCACGCCGACGGCTGCGGCCGGACTGAGCGTGGGCGGCGTCTTGTCGCTGCTGCTGGTGTGGGTGCCGCGCCGAGCCGCCGCGGCGCTCGGTCTGATGGCGCTGACCGCGCTGGTCTCGCTGGTGGCGCAGATGCCGGCGGACGCCTATTTCGCCCAGAGCCTGCAGGCCTGGGAGCAGGGCCGCTTCATTCGCTTCCATGGCGCGGCGCAGTGGGTGGGCTGGTTCTGGCCCTACGCCGCGATGGCTTACCTGCTGGGCCGTGTGGCCGCACGCGATGCGCCCTGAGACGGCGGCCAACGCCGGCCTGCCGCCGAGACGCGTCCGTAAAATGAAGCGATGAGCTACTACGCCCGACACATCTTCTTCTGCCTGAATCAGCGCGATAACGGCGCCGATGCCTGCAGCATGCACAACGCGCAAGCGGGCTTCGAGCGCTGCAAGATGCGCATCAAGGAGGCTGGTTTGTCAGGCGTCGGCCAGGTCCGGGTCAACAAGGCGGGCTGCCTGGATCGCTGTGCTGGGGGACCGGTGGCGGTGGTCTATCCCGAGGCGGTCTGGTACAGCTTTGTCGACGAGGCCGACATCGACGAGATCGTCGAGTCACACCTGGTCAACGGCAAGCCGGTTGAGCGCTTGATGCTGCCGGACTCGGTGGGCCGGTGAGCTCCTGTCGCGGCACTGCGGGTGCCATCGAATGCGCGGTGACGCAGCCCGAGGGCCCCGCCAAAGGCGTGGCCGTGATCTGCCACCCGCATCCGCTGTTCGGCGGCACGATGGACAACAAGGTGGTGCAAACGTTGTCGCGCGCGCTGCTGCAGTTGGGCTGGACGACGGTGCGCTTCAACTTCCGAGGCGTTGGTGCCTCGGGGGGCGTGTGGGACGACGGCGTCGGCGAGGTCGATGACGCTTTGGCGGTGATCGCCCACCACCGGCAAGGCTCGCAGGCCTTGATGCTCGCGGGCTTTTCGTTCGGGGCCTTCGTGGCGGCCGAGGCGGCATCGCGGCTGCCCGATGGCGAGAAGGCGCAGCGGCTGGTGCTGGTCGGGCCTTCGACCCAGAAGCAGAACATTCCCGCTGTGCCCGCCGACACGGTGGTCATTCACGGCGAGGCCGACGAGGTCGTGCCGCTGTCGAGCACCTTTAACTGGGCCCGGCCGCAGTCGCTGCCGGTGATCGTCTTTCCCGGTGTCGGCCACTTCTTTCACGGGCAACTGGCGTTGCTCAAGCGCGTGGTCTTGGAACAACTGAGCGTGAGTTGAGTCCGATCAGTTTCGGCGCCTTCACTTCGCTGCGGCAAACCGCCCTGGGCGGCGTGTACCGCGACACTTCCATTCAATCGAATTTCTTTCCTGGCCCATCGATGACTTTCTTGCTCATGCGTTTCGCTGTTCGCTCCTACCGGTCGCTTTCGGGCTGGATCCTGTGTGCCGCGTTGATGGGGATGTGCACGGTGGCGCACGCGCAGGCGTTGCAGCCGCCCGAGATCGCTGCCCGCAGCTACTTGTTGCTCGACCTCACCAGCAATCAGGTGCTGGCCGAGAGGGATGCCGACTCGCCGTCCGATCCGGCCTCACTGACCAAGCTGATGACCGCGTACGTGGTGTTCACCGCCCTGCACGAGAAGAAGCTGTCGCTCGAGCAGACGCTGCCGGTGTCGGCACGCGCCTGGCAGGAGCGCAAGGGTGGCGGCTCGCTGATGTTCATCGACACCACGATGACGCCCACTGTTGACGAACTGCTGCGCGGGATGATCGTGCAGTCAGGCAACGATGCGTCGGTGGCGCTGGCCGAGGGCGTGGCCGGCGCGCTGGACCCGTTCGTGGCCATGATGAACCGACAGGCCCAGGCCTGGGGTCTGAAGAACACCGCGTTCAAGAACGTGACGGGCCTCAACGAGCCGGGCCACAAGAGCACCGCGCGCGATCTGGCGGTGATTGCCGGACACATCATTCGCGACTTCCCGAAGGAGTACGCGTACTACTCGATCAAGGACTTCAAATACAACAACATCTCGCAGCCCAACCGCAACTTGCTGCTGCGCCGCGATCCGACGGTCGACGGCATGAAGACCGGCTACACCGAGGCGGCGGGTTACTGCCTGATCGCCAGCGCGCAGCGCGAGTTTCCGAACTTGGGCGCCGACGGCAAGAGCGGTGGCCCGCGTCGCCTGTTGAGCGTGGTGCTGAACACGGCCTCGAAGGAAGCGCGTGCCGACGAGAGCCAGAAGCTGCTGAACTGGGGCTACTACGCCTTCGAGACCGTGCGGCTGTTCGAGGTGGGCAAGTCGGTGACCACCGCGCCAGTGTGGCAAGGCAAGACCGACAAGGCGTTGCTCGGCGCATCGGGCGCGGTGTTCGTGACGGTGCCCAAGGGTGAAGCGGGCAAGCTGCAGACCAAGGTCGAGCGTGCCGATCCGCTGATTGCGCCAATCTCGCGCGGCCAGCGCGTGGGCACCATCAAGGTGGTCACGTCAGCGGGGGCGCCGGTGCTGGAGCTTCCTTTGGTGGCGCTCGATGCGGTCGAGCAGGCCGGGTTCTTTGGCCGCCTGTGGGACACCATCCGTTTGTGGATCAAGTAACCGGAGTCTTTCCATGCAGACCCTTCCAGGCACCTTGTGCTACCTCAACGGCGAGTACACGCCGCTCAATCAGGCCAAGGTCTCGGTGCTGGACCGCGGCTTCATCTTCGGCGACGGGATCTACGAGGTGGTGCCGGTCTACGGGCGGCGCCTGTTCCGTTTTGACGAGCACATGGCGCGGCTCGACCGCAGCCTGGCCAAGCTGCGCATCGGCAATCCACACACGAAGGCAGAGTGGCTCACGCGTTGCCGGCGGCTGATCGAAGCCCAGTCGACCGAAGACCAGTTGATCTACATCCAACTCACGCGTGGTGTGGCGCTGCGTGACCACGTGATGCCCACCGACGTTGAGCCCACGGTGTTCATGATGGTCAGCGCCATGAAGCAGCCCAGCGCCGAGCAGCGGCATCGCGGCGTGGCTTGCGTGACCGCGCGCGATTTCCGCTGGGAGCGCGGCGACATCAAGAGCATCTCGCTGCTGGGCAACGTGCTGGCGCGGCAGATCTCGGCCGATCAGGGGGCGGTCGAGACGATCATGTTTCGCGATGGATTCCTGACCGAGGCGGCATCGTGCAACGTGTGGGTGGTGCACGAGGGCGCGGTGCTCGGCCCGCCCAAGAGCGAACACGTGCTCGAAGGCATCCGCTACGAGCTGATCCGCGAGCTGTGCGAGCAAGAGGGTCTGGCCTTCAACCTGCGGCCGATTTCCGAAGCCGAGGTGATGGCCGCTGATGAGTTGATGCTCAGCTCAGCGACCAAGGAGTTGTTGCCCGTCACCACGCTGGACGGCGAGCCCGTCGGCCATGGCGCTGGCCGAGGCAAGCCCGGTCCGGCCTACGCCCGGCTCTACGAGGCCTATCAGCGCGCCAAGGCGGCGCAGCTGCTTTGATGTGCAAGCGCGGTCTTTGATGTCATGCAGAACATTCCACCCGAGTCCTCGCTGATCGAATACCCGTCGGCGTTCCCGATCAAGGTGATGGGCGCCAACGTCGAGGGCTTTGCCGACGCGGTGGTGTACATCGCGCGCCAGTTCGATCCCGGCTTCGACCCCGGCAGCGTGGAGTCGCGCCTGAGCAAGGGCGGCAAGTACCTCGGGGTCACCGTGACCGTCACCGCGACGAGCCGCGAGCAGCTCGACGACCTGTATCGCGCGATGAGCTCGCATCCGCTCGTCAAGGTGGTCTTGTAGGCGCTGCCTGACACCGATGAGTTCGCCCGTGCTGGTCTACCGCGGCCTTGTGGACATCGAGCCCACCATCGAGGCGATGCAGGCCTTCACGGCGGCACGATCGATGGACGGCGGTGACCGGTCTGACGAAATCTGGTTGTGCGAACACCCTCCTGTTTACACGCAAGGTCTGGCCGGCAAGCCGCAGCATCTGCTCGATGCGGGCGGCGTCCCGGTGGTGCAGACCAACCGCGGCGGACAGGTGACGTACCACGGGCCGGGTCAGGTGGTGGCTTATCCGCTGATCGATCTCAAGCGCCTGGGCATCTATGTCAAGGAGTTCGTCTACCGGATCGAGCATTGCGTGATCAACACCCTCGGACATTACGGGGTCACGGGCCACCGTGTACCGGGCGCGCCGGGCATCTATGTGCGGCTCGACGATCCGTTCGGTCACGCAGCGCTTGAGTCGCTGCCGCCGAGTGAGCGGCTGGGTGTTGCCGCCCCCGATCCGTTTCGCGGACTGGGCAAGATTGCAGCGCTCGGCATCAAGGTCAGTCGGCATTTCACCTATCACGGCGTGGCGCTGAATGTGGCGATGGACTTGCGGCCGTTCGGGGGCATCAACCCCTGCGGCTATGCCAGTTTGGCGACAGTTGATCTGGCTACACTGGGTGTGCAGGTGGAGGTTGCCGACGTCGCATGGCAGTTGGGCCAGCGCCTCGCAGATCACCTGACGCCCTGATTCACAGCCCTCTTCTCGAAAGCCGACGATGTCGTCCGACCCCGTGATCCGTGTCGCTCAGGAACCGTCTGCGTACGACGCCAGCGCCAAGCAGAAGTCGCAGGCCAAGACCTCGCGCATTCCGATCAAGATCGTGCCCGCCGAGACTTTGAAAAAGCCAGACTGGATTCGCGTGAAGGCGGGTTCGCCCAGCACGCGCTTTTACGAGATCAAGAAGATCTTGCGGGAGTACCAACTGCACACCGTGTGTGAAGAAGCGTCGTGCCCGAACATCGGCGAGTGCTTCGGCAAGGGCACGGCCACCTTCATGATCATGGGCGACAAGTGCACGCGGCGCTGCCCTTTCTGCGACGTGGGCCACGGTCGGCCCGATCCGCTCGATGCGAACGAGCCGCTCAATCTGGCCAAGACCATTGCCGCACTGAAGTTGCGCTACGTGGTGATCACCAGCGTCGACCGCGACGATCTGCGTGATGGTGGAGCCGGGCATTTCGTCGAGTGCATCCGCGAAGTGCGCGCGCTGAGCCCGGAAACCCGCATTGAGATCCTGACGCCCGATTTCCGCGGCCGCCTTGACCGCGCGCTCGACATCCTGAAGGCGGCACCGCCCGATGTGATGAACCATAACCTCGAGACCGTGCCGCGCCTGTACAAGGAGGCGCGCCCGGGGTCGGATTACCAGTTCAGCTTGAACCTGCTCAAGCAGTTCAAGGCATTCGCACCCGACGTGCCCACCAAGAGTGGGCTGATGGTTGGTCTGGGCGAAACCGACGAGGAAATCCTGCAGGCCATGCGGGACATGAGAGCCCACGACATCGACATGCTGACCCTCGGCCAGTACCTTGCGCCCAGCGGTCACCACCTGCCGGTGCGCCGTTATGTGCACCCCGATACCTTCCGCATGTTCGAGGCCGAGGCACTGAAGATGGGTTTCACCCACGCGGCGGTCGGTGCGATGGTTCGAAGCAGCTACCACGCTGATCAGCAAGCCCACGCCGCGGGCGTGGCCGACACGCTTTAGGGCTGGCGTGATGGGCGCTATCGGAGCCGTCCGGGTGACTGGGAAGAGCGCCACATGAGGACAGCGATGAGACCGCCGACTTTTTGCGTCTGGTGCGCCACGCTCGGCCTCGCGCTTGTGGCTGGCTGCGCACCTAGCCTTGACTGGCGCGAACTCACCGTGGAAGGCAGTGGAGCGAGCGCCTTGTTCCCGTGCCGCCCTGAAAACCGCGTGAGGCAAGTGAATCTGGCGGGGATGTCGGTGCAGATGCACTTGGCGTCGTGCACCGCGGGCGGATTCAATTTCGCCTTGAGCCATCTCGACGTGGGTGATCCCGTGCGAGCCGAACAGGCGCTTGAGCAACTGCAATTGATTACCGCCGCCAACATGGGCGGCACACCCACCGCGATCGGTCCGTGCAACGTGCCCGGCATGACGCCCAGCCCGCGGGCCAGGCGGCTTGCCGTCAAGGGCGTGCGTGATGACGGCTCCCCCGTCGAGGCCGAGGCGATCTATTTTTCGCGCGGGGCGGTGGTGTACCAAGCCACGCTGGTGGGCGGCCATCTTGACAAGGAAGCGGCGGACACGTTCTTTGCGTCGCTGAAAACTGAGTAGCCCCCACTTTTTTCCCGGCACGCGCTCTTCGGCGTTCTCGCTTGGGCACGCCGGTAGGGTTTTTGCAACGCCGCTCGGATCTGCGAGCGGTGTGGTCGGCGCGGCCCCCGAACTGCCGATAATGATTTCCCATGCTTGGAATGTTGATCATTGCTCACGCCCCTCTGGCCTCGGCTCTGAAGTCGGTTGCCCAGCACACCTTCCCCGACTGCGCTGTCACGGTCGAGACGCTTGATGTTTCGCCTCACGCATCGGTTGAAGAGATTGAAGCTGATGGCAGGGATTTGCTGGCGCGGATCTCGGCACGTGAGGTGCTGATACTCACCGACGTGTTCGGCGCCACACCCTGCAACATCGCCCAAAGGCTGGCGGCCGAATGTGATGGCAAGGTGGTCAAGGTGGTTGCAGGAGTCAACGTTCCGATGCTTTGGCGAGCCCTGTGCTACGCCAAAGCGGGCTTGGACACGGTGGTCGAACGTGCGGTAGCCGGTGCGTCTCAGGGCGTGATTCAAGTGTCCTTCTCGAGGCCGCAAAACCAGACATCCAAGTTGGGATCCAATGATTCGAACCACCATCACCATCAGCAATAAGCTGGGATTGCATGCGAGAGCATCGGCCAAGCTCACGAAGTTGGCAGGCGGTTTTCGCAGCGAGGTCTTCATGGCTCGTGGTGAGCGGCGCGTCAACGCCAAAAGCATCATGGGGGTCATGATGCTGGCCGCAGGCAACGGAACCGAAGTGCAAATCGACGTTGACGGCGCGGACGAGCAAGCCGCCATGGATGCGCTGATCGCCTTGATCAGCGACAAGTTCGGTGAGGGCGAGTAGGCGGCGTCTCGCACCGCGGGTCGCCCAGAGGGGGCGCTTCGCGCATGTCTGAATCTACGCGGGTGGCCACCAGATCCATGGTGAGCGCAGCCAGCCGGAACCACCACGAAACGGGACGGGTTGGACGGCCGTGAGGCCAGGCTCACTGCGGCCATTCGCGGACCGTGACAACCCCAAGCGTTGCTACGAGGGTCACTGCTAGCATGTCCCAATGAGTTTCCAAGTCTTTGGTTTACCTGTGTCGCGTGGCGTCGCCATCGGGCGCGCGGTGCTGGTTTCTTCCAGTCGCGTTGACGTTGATCACTACTTTGTCGCCGAGACACAAGTCGAGTCAGAGATCGCGCGCTTGCGTGACTCTCGCGACGATGTTGCTGCCGAGTTGAGCGGCCTGCAGCGTGATCTCCCCGCCGATGCGCCGTCTGAACTGTCGGCGCTCCTGGACGTTCATTTGATGCTCCTTCACGATGAGGTGTTGATCTCTGCGACCAAGCAGTGGATCAACGAAAGGCACTACAACGCCGAGTGGGCTCTGTCCGCTCAACTTGAGGTGCTGGCCCGTCAGTTTGATGAGATGGAGGACGACTACCTGCGAGAGCGCAAGGCTGATGTGGAGCAGGTCGTGGAGCGGATGTTGCGCGCCATGTCTCGAGGAGCGTCTTCTGGCTGTGCGGAAGGTGACGGGTCGATTCGCGCCGCTGCTGCGGGAGCCGAACCACTTGTTCTGGTGGCGAACGACATTGCTCCTGCGGACATGCTGCACTTCAAGCGAAGCGTCTTCACGGGCTTTGTGACCGATGTCGGGGGCAAGACATCCCACACGGCGATCGTCGCTCGCAGCTTGGACATCCCTGCGGTGGTTGGTGCTCGGGAAGGCAGCCGTGTGATCCGCCAGGACGATCTGGTGGTGATTGACGGTGATGCCGGCCTGGTGATCGTCAATCCATCCGACATCGTTCTGGAGGAATACCGGTTCCGGCAGCGCCAGAGCGAGCTTGAGCGGGAGAAGTTGACCCGGCTCAGGCACACGCCGGCCGTGACCATGGACGGGGAACGCATCGAGTTGCTGGCAAATATCGAGTTGCCAACCGATGCCAAGGCTGCTGTTGCAGCCGGGGCGGCAGGCGTCGGGCTTTTTCGAACCGAATTTCTTTTCATGAACCGCGCTGGCGAGCTCCCCACGGAGGATGAGCAGTTCGAGGCTTACCGTGCCGTCGTCGTCGCCATGAACGGGGCGCCCGTGACCATTCGAACGGTGGATATCGGCGCCGACAAGCCGCTTGAGCGCATGTCGGCGGGCGAACTCAGGCACGAACACGGGCTGAATCCCGCCCTTGGACTGCGAGCCGTTCGTTGGAGCTTGTCCGAGCCAGCGATGTTTCGGCAACAACTCCGGGCGATCCTGAGAGCCAGCGCTTTTGGAAAAGTCAGGCTATTGATTCCGATGCTCACGCATGTGAGCGAAGCAACGCAAGTCTTGGAGGCGCTGGAGCGCGCCAGGCAGCAACTCATCGATGCGGGAAAGCCGTTTTCCGCAGTAGATATCGGCGCGATGGTGGAAGTGCCAGCGGCAGCCTTGGTCCTCCCAAGCCTCCTCCGCATGTTCGATTTCGTTTCTATCGGCACGAACGACCTAATTCAGTACACGTTGGCCCTCGATCGCGGAGACGAGTCTGTAGCGCACCTTTATGACCCGTGGCATCCGGCCATTCTGAAGCTGGTGGAGGGGGTCATCAGTCAAGCGCGCGCTGCAGGAAAAGGCGTGAGCGTCTGCGGGGAAATGGCGGGCGACCCCGCATTCACGGAGGTGTTGATCGCCATGGGGCTGCGGAGCTTTTCAATGCACCCGTCGCAAATTGCATCTATCAAGCAAAACGTTCTGAGGACGGATAGCAGGCGCCTTGCCGCGCTCGTGTGCGCCACCTTCAAAGCCGACGACATCTGGGGGGGCTGTGAGGCGCTACGGAACGCGTTGGCTCATCCCGCGACCTCGAGTCCCTAGCCTTCCCTTTCTAAAACTTTCGGTGATGGGTGTTGTTCTTCCGAAAGATGGGCTATAGTCGTGGGCTGCGCTGACAACAGCGTTCGTTGTTTGAGGTGTGGGGTGGTGGTGGGGGTTGGTTGTTCGGCAGAAAAGAACAGTTG
>CANGBT010000032.1 GCA_947452135.1 Burkholderiales bacterium | reverse complement strand
TTGGCCACCATCTCGTGCAGCGTGGCACCGGTCTCGGTGGCGCCCTTGAGCACCGCCCAGTTGGTGGGTGCGCGACCCCGAAAGTGCGGCAGCAGCGAGCCGTGCATGTTGAACGCCCCGCCTGGCGCCAGCGAAAGCAGCGCGGTCGGGATCATCGAGCGGAAGTAGAACGAAAAGATCACGTCAGGTCGCGCGCGCTCGACCGCCTGGGCCAACCCGGCTGCGCTCAGGTCTTCGACCAGCACGGTGGGCAGCGACAACTCGGCGGCGGTGTCGGCCACGCGCTGGAACCACAGCGTTTCGCCCGGCGTGTCGCGGTGGGTGACGACCAGCGCCACCTCGACCCCGCGCGCGTGCAGCAGCCGCAGGCAGCGGTCGCCGACGTTCGAATACGCGAAGACCACCACCCTCACACGGGCACCCCGGTGGCTTGAATCGGGGATGACGAAGCCTCGGCCTCAAGCACCGCACTGATGCGGTAGCGAGGCCGGTTGCGCACCTCCTGCTGGATGCGTCCGACGTATTCGCCGAGCAACCCGATGCCAAACAGCATGATGCCGATCAGGAAGAACTGCAGCGCGAACAGCGTGAACACGCCCTCGACTTCAGCGCCCAGCACGAAGCGCCTGACCAGCAGCAGCACGAACAGCGCTCCAGCCCCCAGCGACAGCACCGTGCCGATGAGTGAGAACCACTGCAGCGGCACCGTCGAGAACCCGGTGACCAGATCGAAGTTCAGGCGGATCAGCTTGTACAGCGAGTATTTCGATTCGCCGGCGTGGCGCTCTTCGTGCGCCACCTCGATCTCGGTGGGCGTGGCCGCAAAGGTGTAAGCCAGCGCCGGGATGAAGGTATTGACCTCGCGGCAGGCGTTGAGCGTGTCGACCAGCGCGCGGTCGTAGGCGCGCAGCATGCAGCCCTGGTCGGTCATCTGGATGTGCGTGATGTTCTCGCGCAGCCCGTTCATCAGGCGCGAGGCCACGCGCCGGAACGCGGTGTCGTTGCGCTGCAGCCGGATCGAGCCCACGTAGTCGTGGCCGTCGCGAATGGCGGCGACGAGCCGCGGGATTTCTTCGGGCGGGTTTTGCAGATCGGCGTCGAGCGTCACGGCGATCTGGCCGCGCACGTGCTCGAAGCCGGCCATGATGGCCATGTGCTGGCCGAAGTTGCCGTTGAACAGCACCACGCGCGTCACGTCAGGGCGCAGCTTGAACTGCGCGGCCAGCATCTGCGCCGAGCGGTCGCGGCTGCCGTCGTTGACGAAGATGACCTCGTAGCGCTCGCCCGTGGCGTCGAGCACCGCGTACAGGCGATCGAACAGCGCTTGCAGCACGTCTTGTTCGTTGTAGACCGGGATGACGACCGAGATCGCGATCACCGGCGTGGAAATGGGGTTCATGTGAGCAGGCTCCTGCAGGCGTCGGCCAGCGAGCGGCACACGCGCTCGACATCGTCACGGCCCATGGCCGGAAACAGCGGCAAGGTCAGGATGCCGCGACCGATGCGCTCGGCGTGGGGCAGCGAGCCCTCGCGCCAGCCCAGCGACCGGTAAAAAGTGAACAGGTGCACCGCCGGGTAATGCACGCCCGCGCCGATGCCGGCATCGCGCAGCAGTTGCATCACCGCGGCGCGGCCACCTTTGAGCCGGTCGGCCGGCAGCAGCACCTGGAACATGTGCCAGTTGGTGATCGCACCCGAGGTGTTGATCGCGGGCGGCAACTCGATTCCCAGCGCTTCAAGGCCATGGGCGGAGGCGGCTTCAAAGTACGCCTGCGCGAGCTCGGCGCGCCGCCGCGTCACGTCATCCAGCCGGGCCAGTTGCCCCAGCCCGATGGTGGCGTGGATGTCGCTCAGGTTGAACTTGCCGCCGGGTTCCACCACGTCCATGCCGTCGAGCCCGGATCGCACCACGCCTTGCAGGCGCAGCCGCTCGGCGCGCTCGGCTTCGGCCGGGGTGTTCATCACCAGACAGCCGCCCTCAGAGCAGGTGATGTTCTTGTTGGCCTGGAAGCTGAAGCTCACCAGATCGCCCAGCGCGCCGATGCGCTGGTCGTTCCAGCGCGAGTCGATGGCCTGCGCGGCGTCTTCGATCACGCGCAGCTTGTGCGTCTTTGCGATGCGGTAGAGCCGATCCATGTCGACCGGCAGCCCCGCCAGGTACACCGGCATGACGGCCCGCGTGCGCGGCGTGATGGCGGCTTCGAGCGCGTCGAGGTCGATGTTGCGGGTGCGCGGATCCACGTCCACGAACACCGGTGTGGCGCCCACGGCCACGATGACGTTGGCGGTGGCCACCCAGGTGATGGGCGTGGTGATGACCTCGTCGCCGACTCCGATGTCGGCCAGCCGCAGGGCAACTTCCATGGTGGCGGTGCCGTTCGAGAACGAGCGCACCGGCCGCCCGCCGAACAGCGCCGAGAGCTTCGCCTCGAACGCTTGCACCTGCGGGCCCGACGTGATCCAGCCCGAGGCCAGCACGCGGCTCACCTCGGCGATGGTGGCGGCATCGATCTCGGGGCGCGTGAAGGGCAGGAAGGCGGGAGAAGACGTCGTCATGGTGCCGCGCGGGGGAAGTTGACCACCACGACGCGCCGCGCATTTTGAGCGATCACGAACAGGGGCAACTGCTCGGCGCGCAAGGCTGCGTGGGTTTGGGGCGACATCACCGCCATGGCATGCGTGCCCGACGTCCACGCCTGCTTGAACGCGGCCATCGTGGGCAGCCACTTGTCGGGTTCTTGCCGCGTGCCGAACTCGAGCTCGTCGGGCCGCTCGACCATGGTCAAGGTGCGCCGCAGATAGAACGGCAGCGTGTGGTCCAGCAAGCGCACACCGTAGATCGGCATGTCGGGCGTGAGCACCGATTGCATGGGCGCGACCAGTTCGATGCCCGAGATGTCGCGCCCGAAGGTTTCGTGTCCGACAGTGGCGATCGTCATGCCCGCAAACAGCGCCAGCGCATAGGCCGTCAGGCTGGCATCGAGCCGGCCGGCCACGTTCAGCCGACGCGCCACCCACACGCCCGCCGCCATGCCCAGGCAGGCAGCACCCAGCCACGGCAGGTAGTCGATCAGCAAGGGGTTGACGTCCGCAGCGTTCATCCAGCGCTGTGCCGGCAGCCACGCCAGCAGCGGCAGCACCAACAGACCGAGCGCGACGATCACATGGCGCCTCCAGGCCGCGGCGTTCAGCGCGTCCAGCGCCACGGCCAGCAGCACGGCCAGCGCCGGAAAGATCGGCAGGATGTAGCCCGGCAGCTTGGAGCCCGACGCGCTGAAGAAGACGAAGATCGCGCCAGCCCACACCGCCAGCAGAAGCTTCGGTCGGAAGCCCGAGCCTGAGGGCTCCTGCGTCACAACGCGCACCGCACCCGGCACCAGACCCAGCCATGGCAGGAACCCCACCAGCAGCTGCGGCACGAAGTACCAGACCGGCCCCGAGCGGTGGTGCACGGTCGACGTGTAGCGCTCCCAGTGCTCGTGGATGAAGAAGAAGTGCGCGAAGTCGGGGTTGCGCAGCGACACCAGCGTGAACCACGGCAGCACGATGGCCAGCATGATCAGAGCGCCACTGACCAGATGCAGCCGGCGCCACAACGCCCAGTCGCGCGCGAGCAGCGTGTAGACCACCAGCACCAGCCCCGGCAGCACGATGCCCATCAAACCCTTGGTGAGCACCGCCAGCCCCATGGCGCCCCAGGCCAACCACATCCAGCCCCGACGCTCGCGGTCGGTGGCCTGCGGGTGCTGAGCCAGCAGCACACCGGCCAGCACGCCAGCGAGCGCGCCCGACACGCTCATGTCCAGCGCGTTGAAGTGAGCCGCAAAGTTCCACGACGGCGAGGCCAGCAACACCAACGCAGTCAGCCAGCCCACGCGCGGGCCCCACCAGCGGCGCGCAGCCAGCGCGGTGATCAGCATGCCGGCCGCACCGCTGAAGCCCACCCACAGGCGTGCCGCCCACTCGTTGACGCCGAAGGCGTGGTACGCCAGCGCGGTCATCCACAGGTGCAGCGGCGGCTTCTCGAAGTACTTCAGATCGTTGTAGCGGATGGTCACCCAGTCGCCGCTGGCGAACATCTCGCGGGCGATCTCGGCGTAGCGCCCTTCGTCGGTGGGCATCAGGTGGCGCAGCCCCAGCGACCCGAACCACACGCAGGCTGCCACGGCCATCACCCACCACATCGTGCGCGTCGACAGGGTGTCGATGCGCGCCGCGCCAGCCGTGTGACCGGGGGCAGCGCTCATGAGTCGCACCGGCGCCAGCAAGTCAGGAGCGTTGCCCGGCGACAGAGCGAAACAAGCATCGGCAGCGGTGGGAAATGAGAGGGCTCGAAGGCCAGCGCTCGAGCCCTGACCTGACGGCTCGCAAGCAGCGTTGCGAGGCGCATGAAGTGTAAGCGGCGGCCTTGCGCGCCACCGCGCCGTCAGACCTCATCCGCACCCCGCGATTCGAACGCCGCAGCAAGCGCCTGCGCAGCGGGCCGTGCCGGTTCAGGCAGGCGACTTCAAGACGGTGTCACCCGACTTCCTGACCGAATCGCCCACCTTGAACCCCTGGTCCTTGTCGAACTCGAAGTTGCCGCGGCCACCATCGTCGAACTGCACGCTCACGATCCAGACCTTGCGGGTCTTCACCTTTTTTTCGATCGTCTTGCCCGCGTAGGCGCCGCCCAGCGCGCCCGCCACGGTGGCAAGCGTCTTGCCCGTTCCCGACCCGATCTGATGGCCCAGCAACGCGCCGGCGGCGCCACCGCCCAGCAGCCCGAGCGCACTGCCCTCGCCTTCCTTTTCGGTCACCGACACCGCGACCACACGGCCGCACTCGGCGCAAGCTGCGGAGGCGGCCGGTGCTGACACGTCGGCATGCACGGCTTGTGGTGCTGTTTCCTGCGGCAGCGCGCCGGCCTTGATGTCGGCCAGGGCCTTGTCGTACTCCGCCTTGGCATCACGCCGGCACTGCAGCCGCGACGTGGATGAGGTCTCGTCGTTGCACAGCTTCTTGTCGCTCTCGTAGCGCGCCAGCGCAGCCTTGTTCTGAGCGGCCAACTGGGCCTTGGCCGTGGTGGCCGTCTGCGCACCCGCCGTGGTAACGCCCAGCGTCAGACCCACCGCCAGCAAAACGCACTTGAATGACCATCGGTTCATGATGATTTCTCCATGGATGCTGCCCATTTGGCGGGCTGGTGGTCGATCCTACGAACGGCAGGGGCGCGGGCGTTGACACCCGTCAATGCGAAACAGCGTCCCGGCCGGACGGTGCCTTCAGCTCACAGCCGATGGCCCTGAGCGTCGAACACCAGCATGGGCGCCGTATCGGTCATGCCCAGGCCCACCGCCTGACCGGCCACGATGCGGCTGCCGGTGGCCGCGACCTTGGCGTTGAGCAGGCCGCTCACGCCTTCGACGCGCAGGTGCACGATGGATGAGTCACCGAGGTGCTCGGCCAGCGCCACCACCGCGGCGATGCCCTGCCCTGCTGGCAGCAGCGTCAGATGCTCCGGGCGCAGACCGGCGCGTTGGGCGAGCGGCCCGGCGTTTGCGGCCAGCGCATCCCACAGCGCGAGGTGGGCGGCCGATGCGCCTGTGGCGGGCGGGCGGTCCACCATGTTCATCTGCGGCGCACCGAGGAAGGTGGCAACGAACTCGTTGGCCGGCTGGTTGTACAGCTCCATGGGTGTGCCGAGTTGCTCGACCCGACCGCCATTGAAGACCGCGATGCGGTCACCCATCGTCATGGCCTCGACCTGATCGTGGGTGACGTAGATCATCGTCGTGCCCAGTTCCTTGTGCAGGCGCGACAGCTCGATGCGCATGTTCACGCGCAGCGCCGCGTCCAGGTTGGACAGCGGCTCGTCAAACAAAAACACCTTGGGCTTGCGCACGATGGCGCGGCCGATGGCCACGCGCTGGCGCTGGCCGCCCGAGAGTTCCTTGGGAAAGCGCGACAGCAACTCGGTGATGCGCAGCACTTCGGCGGTGCGTCCCACCTGCTCCTCGCGCTGAGCGCGGGGCACGCCGGCCATCTTGAGCGCGAAGCCCATGTTCTCGGCCACCGTCATGTGCGGATACAGCGCGTAGCTCTGAAACACCATGGCCGCGCCGCGGTCGGCCGGTCGCAGGTCGTTGGCGCGCGTGCCGTCGATGATGAGGTCGCCACTGGTGATGGTCTCGAGCCCGGCGATCATCCGCAGGGTCGTGGACTTGCCGCAACCCGAGGGGCCGACGAAGACGATGAATTCGCCGTCACGCACCTCGAGGTCGACGCCGCGGATGACGTCGGTCTGGCCGAACCGCTTGCGGATGCCCCGCAACGAAACCTGTCCCATCCTAGGCTCCCGCCAGCGCCGTCTGAGGCCCCGTTGGCGTGGGGACCACGTGCGACGCCCGCTGCCGCTTGAGGAACCCGCGGTACCAGTGCGCACTGTCCTTGAGGGTGCGGCGCTGGGTGTCGTAGTCGACGTGAACGATGCCGAATCGCTTGACGTAGCCCGAGGCCCACTCGAAGTTGTCGAGCAGGCTCCACACCATGTAACCGGCCATCGGCACGCCCTGCGCCAGCGCTGCGCCGACGGCGTCGATGTGCTGCGCCAGGTAGCGCGTGCGGTCGGCGTCATGCACCACGCCGTCGGTCAGCGGGTCTGGGAAAGCGCCGCCGTTTTCGGTGATGTAGACGGGCGGCAGCGGGTAGTCGCGATGCAGCCGCAGCAGCAGTTCGGTGAGTCCTTCGGGATAGACCTCCCATCCCATCTCGGTGATCTCGCGACCGCCTTGCTTGACGTCCCACGGACCGGCCGCGCTGGCCACCGAGCGCGAGTAGTAATTGACGCCGAGATAGTCCAGCGGTGCGGCGATCGCTTCCATGTCGCCGGCCTCGATGCGCGGCGCATCGGCGCCCAGATGGTCGAGCACGTCTTGCGGATAGCCCTTACCGAACAGCGGATCGACGTACCAGCGCAGCAGCCGACCGTCCTCGAGCCGGGCCTGGGCGACGTCTTCGGCGCTGTCGGTGGCCGGCTGCACCGGCGCCAGGTTCAGCACGATGCCCAGCGGGCTGCGGCAGCCTTGGGCGCGCAGCGCCTGCAGCGCCAGCCCGTGGCTGAGCAGCAGGTGGTGCGAGGCCTGCGAAGCCTGCGCGCGATCCTTGATGCCCGGCGCGAAGATGCCTGATTCGTACCCCAGCATCGCCATCACCCACGGCTCGTTGTGGGTGGTGATGGTCGCGACGCGGTCGCCCATGCGCGCGCCGATGCCCACGGCGTACTCGACGAAGCGATGCACCGTGTCGCGGTGCGCCCAGCCGCCGTTGGCCTGCAGTTCCTCGGGCAGGTCCCAGTGGTTGAGCGTCAGGTAGGGCTTGAGGCCGCGTTGCAGCATCCCGTCGACCAGCCGCTCGTAGAAGTCGAGTCCCTTGGAGTTCCAGCTGCCCGAGCCGCCAGGTCGCACCCGCGGCCACGACACCGAAAACCGGTAGGCATCCACGCCCAGGCTGGCGATGAGGTCGAGGTCGGATTCCCAGCGCCGGTAGTGGTCACAGGCCACGTCACCGTTGCTGCCGTCGGCGATCACCCCGGCGCGTTGGCAAAACGTGTCCCAGATGGACAAGCCCTTGCCGTCGACCTCAGGCGCACCCTCGATCTGGAAGGCACTCGTGGCCACACCCCAGACGAAGTTCTTGGGGAAATCCATGGCCGGGTAAGCAGGTGTTGTCGGGTTCATGGGGTACTTCTTCGAGGTGGGTGTGGGGTTAGGCGCGCTCACTTCACGGCGCCGGCGGTCAGGCCGGAGATCAGCTGGCGCGATGACACGGCAAACAGCAGCAGCAGCGGCACGGTGGCAATCGCCGATCCGGTCATCAGCGCGCCCCACTCGGTGTCGACCGGGCTTTGCAGGCTGCGCAGGGCCAGCGGCAGCGTGTACATCTCGGGGCTGCGCATGACGATCAGCGGGCCGATGAAGTTGTTCCATGAGGCGATGAAGGTGATCAGCCCCAGCGTGCCCATCGCTGGCTTGAGCAGCGGCAGCACGATGCGAAAGTAGATGCCGAACTCGCTGCAACCATCCATGCGCGCGGCCTCGATCAGGTCGCGCGGGATCGCCGAGACCACGAACTGGCGCATCAGGAAGATGCCAAAGGCGCTGGCCGCGCCGGGCAGGTACAGCGCGCGCGGCTGGTCGATCCAGCCCAGCGCGTCCATGATCATGAAAGTCGGGATCATGTTCATGAACGACGGCAGCAGCATGGTCCCCATGACCAGCGCAAACAGCTGGTTCTTGAAGCGGAACTCGAACAACCCGAACGCATAGCCGCCCATCGAGCAAAACAGCAGCGTCAGCGCGGTCGAGGCCAGGGCAACGTAAAGGCTCCAGCCCAGATTGCGCCAGAACGGCAGCCGCTCGGTGAGGATCTTCAGGTTGTTGAGGAAGTCGTCGCCAAAGAAAAGCGGTGGCGGCAGGCTGAAGATCTCGGTGCGCGAATGGGTCGCGAACACGAACATGAAATAAAACGGCGCCAGCATGATCAGCGCCCCCACGCCCACCACCAGGTACGCCGCCCACGGCGCCAGATGGTCGGACCCGATGCGGCCAGACACGCGAGCGGTGCTCATGCTGCGCCCCCCGAAGTTCGCGGCCGGAAGGCCCGGTTGGTCAGCCAGGTGAGCGCAGCCACCACCACGAACATCAGCCACGACATGGCGCTGGCCGCGCCGAAGTCGTTGAAGTCAAACGCCATGCGGTACAGGTAGATGCCGGTGGTCATGCCGGCCTGGTCCGAGCCGCCGCGCCCGCCGGTCAGGATGAAGGGTTCCTCGAACAGTTGCAGCCCGCCAATCACGCTGAGCGTCACCCCGAAATAGATCATGGGCTTGAGGCTGGGCAGCGTGATGAACCGAAACTGCTGCCAGCGCCCGGCACCGTCCATCGTGGCGGCTTCGTAGATGTCTTTGGGTATGGTCTGCAGCGCGGCCAGATAAAGCACCACGTTGAAGCCCACGTAGCGCCAGAACACGATCATCGAAATGGCCGGCTTGATGTTCTCGGGGCGGCCCAGCCAGTCGATGGGTTCAGCGGGCATGAGCGCACCCAGCAGCGGCACCTCGCGCAGCGCCGCCAGCCCCAGGTTGACCAGTCCGAAGTCGGTCGAGAACAGCGAGCTGAACATGATCGCGATGGCCACTGTCGAGGTGATGTACGGCAGGAAGTACGCCGCCACCACACCGTCGCGTGATCGCTTGAACGACGAGTGGATGAACACCGCCAGCGGGATCGCCACCAAGTGCTGCGGCACCCCTGACGCCAGCGCGAGCCAGCCGGTGTTGCCCAGAGACTTCCAGAACCACGCATCGGTGAGCGCGAAGGCGAAGTTGTCGAGACCGACGAAGTTCATCGACGCCAGTCCGCTGGTGGGCTCCCAGGTCTGGAACGCCAGATACAGCGAGAACATCAGCGGGAACACGCCGAACACCCCGAACAGAATGACGAATGGACTGAGCATCACGTAGGGTGTCCAGCGCGGCGACAGTCGAAGGGATTTCGGCAGCTTCATGGCGTGTGGGGCGATGTCAGCGATGGGCCCGACGCTCGAGCAGCGAGCGCGCATCGGCCAGCGCCACGCGGATGTCCTTGCCCTGATCGAGCACCTTGTCGAGCTCGGTGTTGATCACCTCGTCGGCAAAGGCGTCTTGCTTGTGCACCGCCACCGCGCTGATGTGACGCGAGGCCTCACGCCAGATCAGCCGCGCCTGCTGGCCACCAAGAAAAGCGATGGGCTGTTCGAAGAACGGGTCGTCGTGGGCTGCCAGCAGCGCCGGAAACGCGTCTTGCGCCTTGAATGCGCCGATCTGAACCTCGCGATCGAGCGTCATCAACTGAATGAAGTCCCAGGCGAGCAGCTTTTGTGCGGCGGGAGCGCCGCGCGGAATGGCGAAAAACGTGCCGCCGTAGGCCGCCCATGCACCTTCGGGCAACTGCGCGGCGCGCCACAGTCCGCGCGTCGACGGCGCCAGCCAGCTGTTGAGGTGACCGGCCAGCCACGCACCGGTCATCTGCGTGGCCAGCGTGCCGCGCCGAAAGCCCTCGGACCACTCGTTGGTCCAGGCCGAAACGCGGGCGTCGAGCTTTTGCTGGCGCACCTGGCGTGCCAGTTCGAAGGCGCGCACGAAGCGCGGGGTGTCGACCAGCACACGCGAATCGGCATCGAAGTACAGCCCCTCACCGGGTTTCAGGCCGCTGCGGATGACGATGTCTTTCATGTCGCGCGCATGGGCCATCAGGTAAGCACCGGTGCTGGCCTTGATGCGCACGCCCGCGGACACGTAGCTGTCCCACGACTGCGTGAGGTCGGCCTCGACCACGCCCGCCTTGGCCAGGATGTCGGCGCGATAAAGCAGCGTGCCCGGCCCGATGTCGGTGGGCGCAGCCTTCACGGCCCCCAACCGGTTGGCGCCTTGCGCATAGGCATAGGCCACGTAGCGCTCGCGCTGGTTCTGGATGTCGTATGGCGGCTGCGACAGCTCCTCAAGTCCGCCACCTTGCGCAAAGCGCCCGACGTAGCCCACCTCGAGCGCCATCACGTCGGGCAGCCGGCTCGCGGTCGACAGCGCCGTGGTCATGGCCGTGTGGTGGTCCACGAACTGGCGGCTGACGATCTTGATCTCGACACTCGGATGGCGCAGTTTCCACGCGGGGATGGCCGAACGCACGATCTCGTCGACCGCAGGAAAGGCTGCCACTGTCAGCACCTGCTGCGCGCAGGCAGCGCTCATGGCGAGCGCCAGCAGCACGCCTGCGCCTGCGGCCATCACGCCTTGCCTGAGTCCTTTGACGCCGTTGCGCATTGCTGCAGATACCCGGTTTTGGTGAGCGCTTGAAAGCGCTTTCAAACTATAGGTGGCTGCTGATGCGCGTGTCAATCGCGAAAACCGCAGCCTCGCGAACCGAATCACCAACGGCCCGAGACGCGGGCACGTTCCACCGCAGCGTCAGACCATCGACACCCAGGTCGATTCACGCACGATGACGCTCGGTGCCGGCACCACCACGTGTGGCTTTTCTCCGCGCAGCAGTTGCAGCATGGCGGCTGCCGCAAGACGACCGATCTCTCCGGCCGGATGGTGGACCGTGGTCAGCGGCGGCAACGCATAGGCCGAGGCCTGAAGATCATCAAAGCCAATCAGCGAGATGTCGTTGGGCACGCGCATCGAGCGGCGATACAGCCCGAGCGCCGCACCGAGCGCCATCTGGTCGTTGGCCGCGAACACTGCGGTGAAACGGCGCCGCTGATCGAGCAACTGCTCGATCGCGCGCCGGCCGCTTTCTTCCTGATAGTCACCCTGCACCACCAGCGCCGGGTCATAGGCGACGCCGGCCGATTCGAGTGCGGCGCAATAGCCGCGATGGCGCTCGTTCGAGTCGGGATGGCCGGGATCGCCCGCGATGAACGCGATGCGCCGATGGCCCAGCTCAAGCAGGTGCAGCGTGGCCAGACGGCCGCCCTCGAAGTTGTCGAAGTTCAGCGCATACAACCCCGGCGCACTGCGCAGCGAGCGTCCGGTGACCACCACCGGCAGCGCCTTGGCATAGGCGCGCAGCGCCTGATCGCTGAGCCGGCCAGTCAGCACGATGACACCGTCAACGCGGCGCGAGCGCAGCACATCGATGCAGCGCGCTTCCTCTTCGGCGTTCCAGTGACCACTGACGAACAACGGGCTGTAGCCGGCGGCGTCAAGCGCTTCTTCGATGCCGCGCATGGCGCCGCCATAAAACGGGCTGTCCACCGACTGCGTGACGATGCCCACGCTCAGCGTGCGCCCGCCGGCCAGCCCGCGCGCCATCGGGTTGGGCACGAATCCGAGCTTGGCAATTGCCTCGTCAACCGCCTTCTTCTTGACCTCGCTGACCACCGCTGTCCCGTTCAGGATCCGCGACACGGTGCTGGCCGAAACGCCTGCGGCCTGGGCCACCATCTCGATCTTGACGACGGCGCCGGTGGCTGGCTTCGACGTCTTCTGCGTCGGCTTCGGCTTGAGGCGAATGTTCATGGAGATCTCAATTTACGATTTTTTCTCAGTTTGCATTATTTGCGTGTGGTCCGACGGATGAATTTCGTTGATTCACAGCCGGTTTTGGCACACCGTCGAGTCAGAGCAGGTAAGTGGCAATGGAACGTGCCGGCTGGCAGACGACTGCCTCGCGCCCGTCGACCCTGAGCAAAAAGCGCATCTCATTGTCCGTGCCGTTCATCACCACCGTGGCCAAGGTGCCGTCAGGGTTGGCAAATGCCGTGCAATCGAGTGCGGCTGCGGTGGCCGCGCACAGCACCCGCACGGCCCCGGGCCGCACGAAGCGAGCGAAGTGACCGATGTACGCATAGGAGCTTTGCCGCAGCAGCCGGTCTGCTGCGGTGTCGGCCAGCATGGGCGCGCTGCAGAAGTTGCCCACATGGTTGGGGCCGCCTTGCTCATCGAGCAGCAAGTTCCAATCGATCCAGCCCACCGTCCAGGCGTTGAGGTCGTTGATCATCGAGCGCGCATAGCGCTCGCCCAGAGCCCATGAGCCGTGATGCGGTCCGCCCTCCTGGCAGCCTTCGGTGAACAGCAGCTTCTTGTCAGGCCAGGCGTCATGCACCAGCCTCGGGTGATCGAAGTGGTCTTCCCCGTACCAGTGAAATCCGGTGCCCCAGACGAAGCGTGCCGCCTCGGGATCGCCGTACATCACGCTCGCGCGCTCGACCATCAGGTCGCGGTTGTGGTCCCACACGACGATCTTCACGTGTCCCAAGCCCGCACGCTCGAGCTCGGGCCCGAGGTGATCACGAACAAAGTCGCGCTCCTCTTCGGCGCTGTAGATGCACGAGTCCCAGCGTTGCGTGGCCATCGGCTCGTTTTGCACCGACACACCCCACACCGGCACGCCCTCGGCCTCGTAGGCTTCGATGAAGCGCACGAAGCAACGCGCCCACGCAGCCCGACATTCGGGCCGCAGACGTCCACCACCATTCATGTGGCCGTTGGTCTTCATCCACGCAGGCGGGCTCCAGGGCGACACGAGCAGCTTGATCGGCCGGCCGGCCACGCGCATCGCCGCTCGAATAAAGGGCAGCAACGCCTGACGGTCGCGCGTGATGTCGAAACTCTCGAGCGCCAGATCGTCTGGCACCTCGGCGTGGGCGTAGTTGCCCAGCGCGAAGTCGCAGCTGCCCATGTGCACGCGACACCAGGTGTAGCCATGGCCACATTCAGGGTGGAAGTACGCACGCAGCAGTTCGTCGCGCTGGGCCGGGCCCAGCTTGAACCACGTCAACGCAGCCGCTTCGGTGAACGCGCCGCCAAAGCCTTCGATTTCCTGAAAGCGCCGCGACGCATCAACCCACACGCGCGGCAATCCGTCGTCGTGCACGCCGCCGAGCTCGAGCTCGGGCTGCTCACACAGCCAGTCGGGTGATCCGCGCGCGGTCAGAAAACAGCGCAGGCTGGGGTTGGGCTTCATGCGCTTGCGGGGCGTGAGGCGCCGTGTGCCCGAGCAGGCACACGGCAGCCGTGGTCACTTCGACCAGTAGATCGCGTCGACGAAGATCAGCGTGTTCTTGCCGACGAAGTTCGCCGTCTTGCCGGTGTGGTCGTAGCGATCGGCAATCACGAACGGCTGGGCCACCTTGGTCAGGTCAGGCAAGGCGGTGTCGGGCATGTTGAAGGCCGGCCGGCCAGCCGCCACCAGCGCGCTGATCGGGATCGACACCTGATGCCAGTTGCCGTCGTTCAGGTAGCCGTAGGTCTGCACCGAAGGATCGAGCACCAAATACACATCGGACGCCGTGTTGTTGGCTGTGGTGCCGGTGAAGAACCCGACTTCGATCTTGCCCGGGTAGGTCGTGTTGATGCTGAAGTTCAGCCGCCCCGACGAAATGTTGAACGACGACAGATCGGTGTAGGTCGTGGTCGGGATCAGGAACAAGCCCCACCCGTAGTTGTAGGGGCCGGCCTCGGGCACCGGGCCGATGTCTAACCCCTTGGGCGTGCCTGATGGTGGCACATCGCCAGACCACGCGGCCAGCGCGTTGCCCTCGCCGGCGTAAGCCAGCGCTGGGCTGTCCCAGCCGAAGGCCTGGATGCCAGGCGACAGGAATTCGCCCGGAGTGACCGCATCGGCGTAGACGGTGTAACGCGAGGCGCTGCCAGGGTCACCCGTGGTCTCGTCCGGCGCATGAACCGCGTCGGTGTCGGCGTAGACCGTGTCCCAGATGCCTGCCGGATACAGGGACTGGATCACCGAACGGGCCTTGCGCTCGACCGTGAACAGACCCCAGCCACTGTCAGACGTTTTCCAGGGCTCGTCGAACGAGGCGAAGTAGATGATCGACTTGGGACCGGGAGCCGTCTTGGACGCCGCCTGCCAGGCCATCAGCCGCTCGTACATCATCTTCTGATTGACCGGGTGCGCGCGGTTCAGCTCACCGTGCAGCGGCAGCGCCTTCCAGCCGGTCTCGCCGATGATGATGGGCATGCTCGTGTAGCCCAGGCTGTCGAGGTGCGCGCGCACATCAGCGTAGTCGAGCTTCGATGCGGCCAACGCAGCGTCCATCATGGCGGTCGCACGGTCAGGTGCAAGCGCCGTCAGCTGCTTCCAGTCCCAGCGCGGCACGGCCGGCGGCAGCGTGTCGAGCAGCGGGTAGCTGTGCATCGACACGAAGTCGATGATCGCGAGGATGTTCTTGGGGTCGTTGCTCTCGCTCGGCGCCTTGGCAAAGAAGGCCCAGTTGTCGTCGGTGGTCACCGGCTGCGTGATCTGGTCACGCACACTCTTGAGGTAGCCGGCCATCGCGACTGGCGACACCTTGTTGAACGACCAGTTCACCATCGTCTCATTGCCCACGCTGACCGCGGCGATGATGTCCTTGAACCGCGGATCCGTGGCCAGCGCCACACCTCGGGCGATCTCGGCCTGGCTGATGGAGTCGTTGGCGACCACGTACATGCCGAGCATGACTTTGATGTCCCAGCTCGGGTTGGCGGCCAGTGTCTCCAGCACCACCTTGGCCACCCGGTCGGAACTGTCAAACAACCGGATCAGCCGGAAGCCGCCCTGGTGAAGCAGCGCCAGATCCTCGGCGATGTTGTCCGACAGGTTGGGCTCGTTGACTGGCGGGTTGTTGGTGGGCACGCCCTCCGAGTAGTACTCGATCGTGCGAAACGGCGAATAGCTCACGGCCTTGCGGTCGCTGATGTCAGATGGCAACGCCCGCAACGTGACGGCTGAATCGGCCGGGTATGGCACTTTGCCTCCACCGCCGCAGGCCGCAACGAGGAGCACAAACGCGCACGACAGCGCGAGGCGAAGGAACTTGGCGCAGGAATGCGACATGGTGGGAAATCCTGTGAATGTCTGGAAAGGGCGACGTGGGCAGCGGGCGGCGGTCACCAGACCCACACCGTGCCGATGCCGAACCAGTTGCCGTATTTGCTGACGCGGGAGTCGACGTTGGAGAACGCGGCATTGCCCGGCATGGACATGGGCGACAGGCCGCGGCGGCCGTAATTCACCATGCCCGCCATGCTGTAGACCTGGAAGCCCGGATAGAACTCGTAGCCCAGGCCGATGGTGTTGATGAAGGCCTCGTTGTGCTGCCCACGATCGCTCGGGTTGTGGGTGCTGGCCGTGCCCAGGTACACCATGCCGGTGTGCGCAACCCACTTGCCCACGCGGTAGCGCAGCCCCAGCATGGCGTCGACCGAGGTGGCGGCGTAGCCAGGATCTTTCACGCCGTTGCGCGTGCCGCCCCAGTCCACGTTGAACATGTTGTTCCACTGGCCCGAGTTGGGTCCGCAGTTGGACACGCACACCGCATACGCGCCGCTCCAGCGGTTGCGGCGGATGCCGGCAGTCAGCTCGTAGTTGGAGTTGATCTGGTAGCGCGCCATCAACATGGCCATGCCCTGGCCGGAGCCACCAAGCTTGGCGTCATCTCTCGGGAAAGGCGTGAGCCCGGTGAACGGGCCGTGGCCCCAGGCACCCGGGGTGCCGTTGCGCGTGTCCTGGAACATCGCGTCGAGGACCAGATCACCGCGGTGGTACTGGACGTAGAACTCCCAGAAGCGCGGCGAGTTGCGTTTGAACTTGCCGTTGCCGTTGTCGTAAGTGGCCTCGACAACCAGGTCGCCTTCGAACACGTCGAACGGGCGCGAGGTGTAGCGCACCGCCTCTTCAAGCAGGCCGTAGCCCGCACCGCTTGAGGCCCACTCGTCGGCCACGCCGATGTTGGTGCCGTAGGGGTAGTCGGCCACGCTCCAGGTGCGCGTGGTCATCGAACCGTAGGCCAGCCGGCCGTAGGACTCATGGCTGACGGCCACGTTGCGCTCGTACAGGAAGCCGGGGATGTCGAGGTGCCAGTCGCGCCAGCGCTGGCTCAGCATGCCCGAGATCTTGAAGCCGCCCGGCAGGTCGAAGTGCGCGCCCAGCCACGGCTGGAACAGCGTCACGTCGTTGGTGGACGGACCGTAGTGCGCGCCCGGCGCCAGGTCGTCCGCCCACACCATGTCCTTGTAGGCGTACCCCTTGGGAGGACCGGGGACCAACTGGCAGTTTTCGCAGTTGTTGCTGCCCCGCTTGACTTCGGACTTGAGGAAACCGTTGAGGGTGAACGGACCGAAGTCGATGGCCTGGGCAGCACCGCAGGCCAACAAGGTCGCCAGCGCCAGCGCCAGCCGCAGCGGGCGTCCGGAGCAGGTGTCACTCGCGTCGGGCTTCGTATCGGATACCGGGACAAGCCCGAGGGTGTTCGTGTCGGTGTGCATGTTGAGTCTGGGCTGAATCCGCGTGAAAGCGCTTTCACAGGATAGAGGAATCCGACTCGTTGCGTCAATCCGGCATCGCCCGTGTTTACCCCTGAAACCACACTGCGCGAGCCGTGCTTTGATGTTGCACGGGGACCTTTCCACGTGGTGCACGGGTAAACCTGCGATTGAGTTGTGAAAGCGCTTTCATTACAGTCTGCTGGCGGGTATCGGACCCGACAGGAACACCCGACATGACCGTCATCGCCCGCACTTGCACGCTCGCCTTCATCACGCTGGCACTGGCCTCGGGGGCCATGGCCCAACCGGTCAAGCTCGGCGCTGGCAGCTACTGGCTCAGCCCACGCCGTGGCGATGCACCGGCCCCTGTCGCCACCTTTCGCACCGAAGCCATGGCCCGGCAGGCCGCGCCCACCAACCAGTGGTACTCGTCGCTGGTCTTCAACGCCACGCCCGAGGTCATCTACGCGCAGCCGCTCACCTTCAAGGCCACGCCGGCCGGCCTCGAAATGGCGCTGGCCACACGCCTGGTGGTGCCCACCGAGCGGCGTGACGTCGAGATCCACTACCCGCACCGCGACCCGCTGGTCATCTCGCCGGTGGCCTTTGCGCCGGGCACTGCCAAGCTGGCCAAGGCCGGCGACTGGTCGATCGACATCGAGCAGGCCAGCGGCGCCGACCGCATGGTGTCGACCATCGCCCACGGCAGCCCGTATGCCTATGTGCAAATCTCGCGCGGCGATGTGCGCGTGACACTGCCCGCCGCTGGCGAGCGCATCGCCACCGGCGCCGACCCGCGGGTGGTCGCGCTGCGCGCCAAGGGCCTGGCCTACGCGCTGTTCGGCCCCACCGGCGTGCGCTGGGAGGCGGTGTCACCCACCGAATGGATCGCCCGTTTGCCAGCCGGCAGCGGCTACGTCTCGGTGGCGGCGCTGCCCGACGAGCAGCCGGCCACGCTGCAGTTGTTCATTCGGCACGCCTACGCTTTCGTGACCGACACACGCGTCGAATGGAACTTCGACGCGACCCACGGCCGGGTGGACACCACCTTGCGCACCACCACCCGCGCCATGGAGGGCGACAACACCACGCCGCTGATGGGGCTGTACCCGCACCAGTGGTTCAACAACCCCGCGGTGGCCGACAAACTCGGGCCCACTTTCGACACCCTGCGCGGCAAGATCCGCCTGATCGCCGCGCCCTCGTTCACCACCTCGGCCGCCTACACCGGCTTCGTGCCACTGTGGCCCGCCGTGAGCGACGCCGGGCGCGGCAGCGAGCTGCGAGATCTCATGAAGGCCGACGTGCGCAAGCGCCGCGAACTGCTGCCCGACAAGGAAAACATCGACGACTGGCGCACCAGCGCGTACTGGCAGGGCAAGGGCTTGCAGCGGCTCACGCAGCTGATGGGCGTGGCCGAGCAGCAAGGCGACTCCGACGCCCGCGACCAGCTCCTCAAGCTCACCCGCGAGCGCATGGAGTGGTGGCTCAGCGGCGCGGGGCGCAGCTACTTCCACTACGACAAGAAGCTCGGCACGGTGGTCACCTACCCCGATGAATTCTTTGCCGTGGCGCAGATGAACGACCACCACTTCCACTACGGCTACTGGATTCGCGTGGCCGCCGAGATCGCCCTGCGCGACCCGGCCTGGGCCGCGCGCGAGCAATGGGGCGGCATGGTCGAGCTGCTGGTGTCCGACATCGCCACCGCGCAGCGCGGGCGGGCCGACTTCCCGTTCCTGCGCAACTTCGACCCCTACGAGGGCCACTCGTGGGCCTCGGGCGTCGGGCTCGGGCCGTACGGCAACAACCAGGAGTCGTCGTCTGAGGCCGTCCACGCCTGGGCCGCGCTGATCCTGTGGGCAGAGGCCACCGGCAACCGCGAGCTGCGCGACCTGGGCATCTACCTCTACACCACCGAAATCAACGCGATCAACCACTACTGGTTCGACATCCACCACCTGGTGCTGGCGCCCGAGTACAAGAACGTCGAGGTCAGCATGCTGTTTGGCGGCAAGTACGCCCACAACACCTGGTGGACCGACGAGCCGCGGCAGATCAAGGGCATCAACCTGCTGCCCGTCACCTCGGCCTCCACCTACCTGGCCACCGATCCCGCGTTCATCAAGCGCAGCCTGGGCACGCTCAAGGCCGACATGGCCGGCTACGCCGTGCACGGCAAGAAGCCCAGCAACCCGCCTCCGGCCGACATCTGGCAAGACGTGTTCGCCAAATACATGGCGCTGGCCGACCCCACCGAGGCGCTGTCCATGTGGGACCGCTGGGGCAGCGTTGAAGTGGGCGACACACGCACCCACGCGCTGCACTGGATGCTCAGCCTGGCCGACATGGGCCAGCCCGATCTGAGCGTCACCGCCGACACCACGCTGTTCTCGGTGTTCAAGCGTGCCGACGGCTCGCGCACCTACCTCGCCTACAACGCCACGCGCTCGCCGATCAACGTGCGCTTCAGCGACGGCAAGGTGCTGTCGGTGGCGCCGGGCACGCTCGCCAAGGCCCGCTGAAGCGCGGGTTTTCTCTGACCCACCCCTAGGGGAAACCTCCAATCCACCGCTCTTGAAACCGCAAAGGCCTCTCACTATCCTTCTATGAAAGCGTTTTCATACAGCGCTTTCACGCTCATCCAGAAACCCTCCCGATCCTTCGTGATCACTTTTCCCGGGCCGCTACACAGGCCGCTACACCGATCTGACAGCGACCCGTCGCCAACGATTCCCAACCACTCCGGACCCACGCCATGACACACACACAGATTCGACTTCCGCTGTCCGCCCTCTTCCTGGCCGTCGCGACGCTCGCGGGTTGCGGAGGGGATTCCGACTCGCCGCCAACGCCAGGCGTGGTCAAGACCGACCAGACCATCACCTTCCCTCAAACGCCTGCCATCACGGTCGGTGGCGCAACGGCCACGCTGGCTGCCACCAGCACTTCAAGCCTGGCAGTGACGTTTGCCTCGACCACGACATCCATTTGCACGGTGAGCGGAACCACGCTGACGCCCGTGGCCGCAGGCACTTGCCACATCGAAGCCAGCCAAGCGGGTGACGCGACCTACAACGCGGCACCCATCGTGGGCCAGGACATCACTGTGAACGCGGCTGCTCCGGTTTCGGGCAACACCGGAACCTGCACGACGGCGCCATGCGTCGACTTCGCTGCTGTGGGCGTGGGCATGGACCCATTCGGCAGTTCAGTGACGGGCGCTGTGGTCAACGACCCGGTGGATTCGTCCAACAAGGTCGGCCAGGTATTCAAGGCGACCACCAGCGACACATGGGGCGGCGCCACCATCTACACGACGGTGGGAGACAAGTCGGTCGCTCCGATCGACCTGACGTCCACCAAGATCATCACCCTGCGCGTGTACTCGCCTGCAGCCGGTCAGGTGATCATGCTGAAGGTGGAGAACGCGGCAGACACCAACAAGAACATGGAAGCCCAGGCCACCACCACGGTCGCCAATGCATGGGAAACGCTCACGTTCGACTACACCACCCCGTCGGGTGGCGCGGCCTTCAACGCAGGCACGATCTACAACAAGGTCAGCGTCTTCCCGATGTTCCTGCAGACGCTTTCTGCGGATTCGACCTACTACTTCGACGAACTGAAGTACACAGCGTCGTCGCAGGTCGCTCCGGTGGTGGTTGTCAAGGACAGCCCTAACGGCTCGGTGGCAGCCTACGACGTGACCACCGTCGGTTCACCGAAGGCATTGCCAGGGAACTACGCGGTCGGGCGCTACAACTCGGGTGCTGGCGTGGTTGACTACTACCAGGGCGACTTTGCCGAACAGATCCTGACCGTCTTTGGCGTCAGCTCAACAGACACGGCGCAATGGGGCTTCGGCGTGTTCATCGCCAACGGCAGCACGGGCTGGAACATCACGGGCACCACCAACTTCCACGTCGACATGCACCCGATCGCCGAGTGCATCAATGTGTGCTCTGCCACAGTGGTTCTCGTCTCGACCGCAGATGCCAACTGCAAGGCAACGGCCACCGTCCCGCTGACACTCGACGATCCGCGCAACCCCTACACGGTGAGCCTGTCGAGCTTCACGGTTGCCGGTTGCACGACCAACACCATGACCGCCTTCAAGCTGATTCCGGTCGCCGAAGTGCACTTCCAGATGCTGCGCGCGGGCATGCAGTTCACCACCAAACCACCAGCCGACACCCTCTACCCGCAAGGCTTCGGTGTGGGCGGTGACATCCGCTTCGACTGAAGCGTTCACTGATCGGGGCCCACAGCGCCTCGGTCCAGCGTGAATAGACTGAGGCGGGCCCCACAAAGGCCCGCCTCAGTCACTTTTGCAGACCGATTCACCACGAATTCCTCTCCCCAGCACGGATGGCCACGAACACCCACCCCCGCCTCCTCGCCGACATCGGCGGCACCAACGCGCGTTTCGCCTGGCAGGTTGCAGCCGGGTCGGCGCTGACGCAGGTGATGGTCACGCCATGTGCGGATCACCCGACACTCGAAGCCGCGCTGCGGCATTACCTGACGCGTCAGGCGCTCACCGCTCCGGTCGCGTGCGCGATCGGCATTGCCACGGCGGTGACGGGTGACCGGGTGAGCATGACCAACCACCACTGGTCGTTTTCGATCGCCGAACTGCAGCGTGCCTTTGGTTTTGAGCGGCTGGCGGTGGTCAACGACTTCACCGCCCTGGCGCTCGCGCTGCCGCTGCTGCCGCGCGACGAGCTGCACCAGATCGGTGGCGGCGAGCCGGTGGACGGCGCCCCGGTGGCGCTGATCGGCGCGGGCACCGGGCTGGGCGTGTCGGGCCTGCTGCCGGTGGGGCGCGGCGGTGCGGCGGTGCCCATCAGCGGCGAAGGCGGCCACGTCACGCTGGCGGCCACCGACGATGTGCAAGAAGCCGTGCTGCGCATCTTGCGCAAGCGCTTCGGCCATGTGTCAGCCGAGCGCGTGCTGTCGGGGCCGGGGTTGGTGAACCTCTACGAGGCCGCCTGCACGCAAGCCGGCCAACGCCCCACGACCGACGACCCGGCCGAGGTGCTGTCGCGGTCACGCCAGGATTACTGCGTGTGCTCGATGACCGCCGTGGCGCTGTTTTGCAGCTTTCTGGGCAGCGTGGCCGGCAACCTGGCGCTGACGCTGGGCGCGCGCGGCGGCGTGTACATCGGCGGCGGCATCGCGCCGCAAATGATTCGCGAGCTCGAAGC
>CANGBT010000031.1 GCA_947452135.1 Burkholderiales bacterium | reverse complement strand
CGAGCGCGTGATGGCCTGGCGAATCCACCACGTCGCGTAGGTCGAGAACTTGTAGCCGCGGCGGTATTCGAACTTGTCGACCGCCTTCATCAGGCCGATGTTGCCTTCCTGGATCAGGTCAAGGAACTGCAGGCCGCGGTTGGTGTACTTCTTGGCGATCGAGATCACGAGGCGCAAGTTGGCCTCGATCATTTCCTTCTTGGCGTCGCGCGAGGCCTTCTCGCCCTCGTTCATGCGCTTGTTGATCTTCTTCAGATCGTCGAGCGGTACGACGGCGCGGGCTTGCTGGTCGGCGAGCTTCTTTTGCAGCTCCTGCACCGGCGGCAGGTGACGGGCCAGCACAGTGCTGTAAGGCTTGCTGGCGGCCACTTCCTTTTCGGCCCACTTGAGGTTCAGGATGTTGGGCGGGAAGTGCTTGATGAAGTAGTCCTGCGGCATGCCGCACTTGTCGACCAGGATCTTGCGCAGCTCGCGCTCGTAGCGGCGCACGTCATCGACTTGCGAACGCAACAGGCCGCAGAGCTTTTCGATCGTCTTGACGGTGAAGCGGATCGTCATCAGCTCGGCGCTGATGGCCTGCTGCGCGCGGCTGTAGGCGGGTGACTCGTAGCCCTCCTTTTCGAAGGCCTTGCGCATCTTGTCGAAGTTGATGCGCAGGTTGGCGAACTTGGCCAGCGCCTGCGTCTTGAGTTCTTCGAGCTTCTTGGTCAGCGCGCGGCTGCCGCCGTTGCCGTCGTCGTCGTCTTCTTCGTCGAAGAAGTCCACGTCTTCTTCGGCCACGTAGTCGTCGGCCTCGCCTTCCGACACGAAGCCGTCAACGACTTCGGAGATGGTCATCTCGGCCGCGCCGATGCGCTCTGCGTAGACCAGGATCTCGGCGATCGTGGTGGGCGATGCGCTGATCGCCTGCATCATCGATTGCAGACCGCCTTCGATGCGCTTGGCGATCTCGATTTCGCCTTCACGCGTGAGCAGCTCGACGGTGCCCATCTCGCGCATGTACATGCGCACCGGATCGGTCGTGCGGCCGAATTCGGAGTCGACGGTGGACAGCGCGGCTTCGGCAGCTTCTTCGGCTTCTTCTTCGGTGGCGGTGGTGGTTCCGCCGCCCGCGATCAGCAAGGTGGCGGCGTCGGGCGCCTGCTCGTAAACGGCGATGCCCATGTCGTTGAGCATCGACACGATGGCCTCGAGGATTTCGGCATCGACGAGCTTTTCAGGCAGGTGGTCGCTGATTTCCTGGTGCGTCAGGAAGCCGCGCGTCTTGCCCATCTTGATGAGCGTTTTGAGCTCATGCCGGCGCTTGGCGACTTCTTCTTCCGACAGTGCGGTTTCGTCGAGGCCGAATTCGCGCATCAGTGCGCGTTCCTTGGCCTTCGAGACCTTCATGCGCAGCGGCTTGGCCTTGGCTTTCGCGTCGCCGTCTTCCGCGCCTTCGACAACGCCAACTTCGGCCTCGGCTTCAGCTTCAGGCTCGCCTTCGAGGTCGGCTTCGACGTCAGAGAAGTCTTCTTCGGCAACTTCGGGCTTTTGTTTTCCCGCAGCTTTGACGGCCTTGGTCGGCTTGCGGCCGCGCTTGGCGCCAGCGGCGTCGGCCGGCTTGTCGGCAGCAGTCTTCTTGGCCGCAGCCGTCTTTTTGGCGGCACCCGCTTTCAGCGTGTCATCGGTGGTGGATGTGGCTGCCTTTGCGGTCACTGCGGGCTTTTCGGCCGAACCCGGCGCGCTCTTCTTTGCGGTCATGCAAATCCTCAGATGGTTGGCGAGTCAGCGACCCGGCCTATGGAAATAGGGCCGGAGTGCTCTTCCGGCAAGACAGTTGATCAGTGAATTTCGGGGATGGACCGGGCTGCTAAAGGCTCCGCACCAACCTCTGTCCAGTGGACAGACCGACAGACAAGACCGTCTGCGATTCAGATCGGCGAAGTCGAGCGGCTTTGAGGGATTTCTCGGTCACGGTGAGTGGCGGCCCTCAGATGCGCGTCGGTAGCGACCGCCTGCGATCTGACGAATTGGATTATACCGGTGTGTTTTCGAAACCCGGGATACACGGCCTCACCCTGGCGTCACCATTGAAGCGGTGTTGATCGGGCCAGCTTGGCGCGCAAGAGGGTTCTGCTTTGCAGCAGTTCGCCACGGCGGATCTGGATGTCCGGGGAGACCATTTCCGACTCAAAAAGCAGGCTCAGTTCGTTGTCGACATCGCGCAGCCGCAAGTGATCGAGCACCAGTTCGAGTTGGTGTTTCAGGTCGGTCACCGCTTCGGGTGCGTGAAAGCTGGAGATGCGCTCGACGACGTTTCTGGCGTGCTCATCAACTTGGGCATCCACCGCGACTTCGTTCATCAGCGATTCGCATGACAGCGCACCTTGCTCATGGAGCGTTCGCTCGAAACTGCTGAACAACGCGCCGTACGGGGCCGCCTGATCGGCCAGCAGATCGTGTGCATCGCTGTCGATCTCCCACCACAGCTCGGGGCGCTGCATCAGCAGCCACAGCGCGCGATCGAGGTGGTTGGCAGCACCCTGTCTGGCCTTGCGTGCAAGACGCGGCGCGCGAGGTTCGGTGCGCCGGTTGGGCGCGCGCTCGCCGCTGCCGGCGACTTGCCAAAGCTGCGCCAGTTCGTTGGCATCGAGCCGCGACTCCACGGCGAGATCGCCGAGCAGCTGTCGCTTGAGCGCACCCTCGGGCAGCGCGGCCCACAGCGGACGGGCCAGCGCAAGAAAGCGCGCGCGGCCCTCGGCAGAGGTCATGTCGCAGCCTTCTTGCGCGACGCTGATGAGTTGCCTCGACAAAGGCACAGCCTGCTGAACGCACTGCTCGAAGCCGTCGGTGCCGAACTCGCGCACATAGGAGTCCGGATCGTGCTCGCTGGGCAGGAACAAGAAGCGCACGCTGCGCGTGTCCGTGGCGTGCGGCAATGCTGCTTCGAGGGCTCGTCCGGCTGCACGACGCCCGGCGCTGTCGCCGTCGAAACTGAACACCACCGATTCGGTGAAGCGGAACAGCTTTTGGACGTGTTCCGCCGTGCAGGCGGTGCCCAGGGTGGCCACCGCATTGGGAAAGCCCAGTTGCGCCAGCGCCACCACATCCATGTAGCCCTCGACCACCAACACGTAGCCGCGCTGTCGAATGGCGCTGCGCGCTTCGAACAGGCCGTAGAGCTCCCGGCCCTTGCTGAAGACGGGTGTTTCGGGCGAGTTGAGGTACTTCGGTTCGCCTTGATCGAGCACCCGTCCACCGAAGCCGATCACATCGCCTTGCACCGAGCGGATCGGAAACATGATGCGATCGCGGAATCGGTCATAGCGCTTGGCATCGCCGCCGTCTTGCTCGCTGGGTTGTGCGATGACCAGCCCGCTTTCTTCAAGCAGGGGATCGTCGTAATGCGCGAATGCGCTGGCCAGCGCGCGCCAGCCTTCGGGTGCATAGCCCATGGCAAACCGGGCAGCGATCTCGCCGCTCAGCCCGCGGCCCTTGAGATAGTCCACAGCGCGCGGGCTGGCCTTGAGCTGCTTGCGATAGTGGTCGCTGGCCTTGGCCAGAACGCCACTGAGCGTGACTTGCCGTTCCTTGAGCTTGCTGTGGCGCTCGCGCTCTTCGTCGGAGCGCTCGTCTTGTGGAACCACCAGCCCCACACCTTGGGCCAGTTCGTTGACAGCGTCCACGAAGCCCATGCCCGAGTGCTCCATCAGAAAGCCAATGGCGTTTCCATGGACTCCGCACCCGAAGCAGTGATACGTCTGACGTGAGGGGCTGACCGCGAAGCTTGGCGATTTTTCGCCGTGAAAGGGGCACAAACCCATGTGGTTTGCGCCCGCTTTTCGAAGTGTGACGTGCCGACCCACCACCTCGGCAATGTCTACACGGCTGAGCAGGTCCTGAAGGAATGACGGCGGAATCACCCGTTCAGTTTAGCGGCCGACCCATGGGCCATTGGCAACAGGCCGTGGCGGCCTGCGGTGGGATCCAAGCACCCCGTAACCGTTTCAAGCGAGGTGGTCTTGGGCTGGTCTGAGGCGTTGTCAGACCTTGAATTCTTCGATCTTTCGCCCGCTCTCGAGTGCGGCCTTGAGCCACTTGGGTTGCAGTCCACGGCCGCTCCAGGAGTCACCGGTGGCGCTGTTTCTGTATTTGGCTGCCACTTTGCCGCCCTTGGCTGCGCTGGCTGCACGAGTTGGTGCCTTGGAGGAAATATCGGCGATGGTCAGGCCATATTCCTGCATCAAGGCCTTCACCTTGGCGATGGCGTTGGAAAGCTCCTCGCGGCGGGTTGATTCGATTTCTTTTTCGAGAGCGGCCTTGCGATCCAGCAATTCTTTCAGTGACGACATGGACTAATCCTTTCATGCATCCATTAATGGGGGTTCGACGAGACCTTGCGTATTACGAGACCGCACCGGTCAAAGCCGTCCGCCATTATATGTGCATCAGAAACGCCTTTCGAGTATCAAGAAAATCTGACGAATCGAGGCATCGCCACACCATGATTTCGAGGTGTTCAGGAATCACTCAAGTCGTCGGCGGAACAAAACCCGCCGGCTGCTCAGCGCCGCCCCCGAAGAAGAAATTCTCCATCTGCCGTGCCAGATATTGACGCGACCTTTGATCTGCAAGATTCAGCCGGTTTTCGTTGACCAGCATGGTTTGGTGTTTCATCCAAAGCTGCCACGCTTCCTTGCTGACTTCGTTGTAGATGCGCTTTCCCAGTTCGCCGGGGTAGGGCGCGTAATCGAGGCCTTCAGCCGACTTCTTGAGATGGATGCAATCGACGGTGCGTGACATGAGGAAACTCCAGGTATCAGGTAACAGGGGTGGACGCAGACCGCCTGCGGCGGAAGCGTCGAGAACTCAAACCAAAGGCTTGACCAGAACCTGCGATCGCCGGTTCCAGTTGTATTTTTTCTGGCGTGCCTCGGGCAGCCAATCGGGGCTTGCCGGCTCGAAACCACGCTTGAGAAACCAGTGCATGGTTCGCGTGGTCAGCACGAAAATGCTGGTCAGTCCCTGGGCGCGCGCGCGCTGCTCAATGCGCTTGAGAATGCGTTCGCCATCGCCTTGGCCCTGGACGTTTTCCGACACGGTCAGCGCCGCCATTTCACCGGTTTTCTTTTCGGGATATGGATACAGCGCCGCGCATCCGAATATCACGCCGTCGTGCTCGATCACGGTATAAAAATCGATATCACGTTCGATTTCCGTGCGGTCTCTTTTGACCAGCGTTCCGTCATTCTCGAAGGGCTCAATCAACTGCAACACACCGCCCAGATCGTCGGCGGTGGCTTCACGCAGGCTTTCGAGTTTTTCGTCGACGATCATGGTGCCCACACCATCGTGGGTGAATGATTCGATCAGCACCGAACCGTCCACGGAAAATGGAATGATGTGCACGCGATCGACGCCGCTCTTGCTGGCCTTTATGGCGTGTTGCAAATAAAAAGCGGTGTCGGTGGGTTGTTGCGGATTGGGCAACGAGGCGAGCAGTTTTTCGGCGTCCGCCAGCGTGAGTTCGCGGTCGATGTCGCTTTGCGAATCGGTGCTGTCCAGAGGGATTCCCTTGACCTCGGTGACGTAAATCAGCTTGTCCGCCTGCAATGCAATCGCAGCGCTCGCGGCGACGTCTTCCATGCTGAGGTTGAAGGCCTCGCCCGTGGGCGAAAAACCGAACGGGGACAACATCACCAAGGCACCGAAATCAACGGCGCGGCGGATACCCACCGCGTCGATTTTTCGAACCAAACCGGTGTGTATGAAGTCCACGCCGTCGACGATGCCGATCGGTTTGGCGGTGATGTAGTTGCCCGACACCACGCGAATCTGGCTGCCCGACATGGGCGTGTTCGGCAGGCCCTGGGAGAACGCCGCCTCGATCTCGTAGCGCAACTGACCGGCGGCTTCTTGAGCGCAGTCGAGGGCCAGCGCGTCGGTCACCCTCATGCCGTGACTGAAGCGCGATGCCTGGCCCTTGGCCAGCAGTTGCTCTTCGACTTGCGGCCTGAAGCCGTGCACGAGCACGACCTTGATGCCCATGGCGTGAAGCAGCGCCAGGTCCTGCGCGAAGGAGTTGAGCTTGCCCGCGGCAATCAACTCACCAGCGATGGCGACGACAAACGTCTTGCCGCGATGGGCGTGGATGTACGGGGCCACCGAACGGAACCAGGGAACAAACGTGTGCGGGAAGACCAGGCTCATCTCGGGGCTTTGAAATAATGATTCATTTTGCATGAAGGCCCGATGACGACTACTTCGCGAACACGGTCGTTGACGCTGGCCAATGCGGTTCCAGAAATCACCTTTCCGGCCTCGTTGCCGGTTTCGTCTCGACGTGACGACATCGCTGCTGCCTTGATGGCACATCAGGTGGTGATCGTGTGCGGCGAGACCGGCTCCGGCAAGACCACGCAGTTGCCGAAGATCGCGATGTCGCTCGGACGCGGGCGCGGCGCCGGCGGCCACGGGCTGATCGGGCACACGCAGCCGCGCCGCATCGCCGCATCCAGCGTGGCCAAGCGCATTGCCCAGGAGCTGAATTCGCCACTCGGCGAGGTGGTGGGTTTCAAGGTGCGGTTCCAGGATCGGCTCTCGCCCGGAGCAACCGTCAAGCTGATGACCGACGGCATCTTGCTGGCCGAAACCCAAAGCGATCCGCTGCTGCGTGAGTACGACACGCTCATCATCGACGAGGCGCACGAGCGCAGTCTGAACATCGATTTCCTGCTCGGCTATCTGCGTCAGGTGTTGCCGCGCCGGCCTGACCTCAAGGTGATCGTGACCTCGGCCACCATCGACGCCGACCGGTTCGCGCAGCACTTCGCCGGCGCGCAGGGGCCGGCTCCGGTGATCCAGGTGTCAGGCCGGTTGTTCCCTGTCGAGCAGCGCTGGCGACCGTTTGAAGAAAGCCGCGAATACGGCCTGAACCACGCCATCGCCGATGCGGTGGACGAGCTCTGGACGAGCGGCGGCGCGGGCAGCGGCGGCGACGTGCTGGTGTTCTTGCCCGGCGAGCGCGAAATCCGCGATGCGGCCGATCACCTGCGCCGTCACCACCCGCCCGGCGTCGAGGTGGTTCCCCTGTTCGCGCGGCTGAGTCAGCAGGAACAAGACCTCATCTTCGAGCCGCACAGCGCGCGGCGCATCGTGCTGGCGACCAACGTGGCGGAGACCTCGCTGACGGTGCCAGGCATCCAGTACGTGATCGACGCCGGCACCGCGCGGGTCAAGCGTTACAGCTACCGCAACAAGGTCGAGCAGTTGCAGATCGAGCCGACCAGCCAGGCCGCAGCCAACCAGCGTGCCGGTCGCTGCGGGCGGGTGAGCAACGGCATTTGCATCCGGCTGTATGACGAGAAGGACTTTGCCGGCCGCCCGAGGTTCACCGACCCGGAAATCATGCGTTCATCGCTCGCCGGTGTGATCTTGCGCATGAAGTCGCTGCGGCTCGGGCTGGTCGAGGACTTCCCGTTCATCGAGCCGCCGCCGCGCCGTGCGATTGCCGATGGCTACCAGCTGCTGGCCGAACTCGGCGCGGTCGATGAATTCAATGAGCTCACGTCGATGGGCGAGTCGCTGGCCCGCTTGCCGCTCGACCCGCGCGTGGGTCGCATGATCCTCGAGGCGCGTGACCGCCAGGCGCTCACCGAGGTGCTCATCGTGGCCAGCGCGATGAGCGTTCAAGACGCGCGCGACCGACCGCTCGAGGCGCAACAGGCCGCTGATGCGGCGCACAAGAAATTCGATGACGAGCGCTCCGAGTTCCTGGGCGATCTCAAGCTGTGGAAGTGGCTTGAAGCCGCGCGAGGTGCGGGCGGCTCCGAACACACCGGTGAACACAAGCTCAGCGTGCGCAAGCAAGAGCAACTGCTGCGCGAGAACTTCATCTCGCCGCGGCGTGTGCGCGAGTGGCGCGACATCCACTCACAGCTGCTCACCGTGGTGGCCGAGCAGGGCTGGCGGCTCAATGCCTCGCCGGCCACCTACGAGCAACTGCACTTGTCGTTGCTGGCCGGGCTGCTGGGCAACATCGGCGTCAAGAGCGACGAGGATGAGTGGTACCTCGGCGCGCGTGGCATTCGTTTTTATCGCCATCCGGGTGTCAATCTGTCGAAGAAGCCGGGCCGCTGGATCATGGCCGCCGAACTGGTGGACACCGCTCGGCTTTACGGACGCGGCATCGCCGCCATCGAGCCACAGTGGCTGCCGCAGATCGCCGGCCACGTGATCAAGACGCAGCTGCTTGAGCCGCACTGGGAGAAAAAAGCTGCCGAGGTGATCGCGCTCGAGCGCGCCACGCTGTACGGCATCGTGATCTACAACAACCGCCGCGTGAATTTCGGGCTGGTCAACCCGGCCGAAGCACGCGAAATCTTCATCCGTGAAGCACTGGTCGGCGGCGAGTGGGAAACCCGGCTGCCGTTCGTGGCCGCCAACCGAAAGCTCATCGCCCAGGTCGAGGAGCTCGAGCACAAGTCGCGGCGGCAGGATGTGCTGGTCGATGACGAACTCATCTACGCCTTCTACGACCAGCAACTGCCCGCCGACGTGTGCAGCGGTGCCACGCTGGAGCGCTGGTACCGCGACGAGATCCGGCGGCAGCCCAAGCTGCTGTTGCTCACGCGCGATGAGCTGATGCGTCACGAGGCCGCCGGCATCACGACGGCCTCGTTTCCGAAGACGATGCGTCTGGGTGGCGTCGACTGCGCGGCGAGCTACCTGCACGAGCCCGGCGATGCGAAGGACGGCATCACGGTCACGGTGCCCATCTACTCGCTCAACCAGGTCAGTGACGAGCGCTGCGAATGGCTGGTGCCGGGCATGCTCAAGGACAAGGTGCTGGCGCTGGTCAAGACGCTGCATCAGCGGCCGCGCTCGCGTCTTGTGCCCCTGCCAGAGTACGTCGACACCTTCATCGCTGCGGTCGACGCTGTGCACGGCTTTGGCAGCGGCAGCCTGATCGATGCGCTGCTCAGGCACGTGCGCGACAAGACGCAGATCGACGTGAAGCGCGCCGACTTCAAGCCAGAGCAGTTGCCTGCGCATCTGTTCATGAACTTCCGGATCGTCGATGACAACGGTCGCCAGTTGGGCACGGGGCGCAACTTGTCGGCCATGAAGGCCGAGTTGGGCGGGCAGGCGCGCTCGGCGTTTCAGGCGCTGGCGCAGCTGAAAACGCCGCGCTCCGCAGTCGCTGTGCCAGAAACGAGCGCAACGCCGGCACGCACCGTCAGTCCTGAGCGCTCTCGGGCCTCGGGTCAGAGCGGACAAGGGTCCGCTTCGCCAGCGGCGCCGGCACCGGCCCTGGAGTTGTTCACCGACTGGACGTTTGGCGAACTCCCCGAACTGCTGGAAGTGCGCCGCGGCGGGCAGACGATGGTGGGATTCCCGGCGCTGATCGATCGCGGAACCGCTGTGGCGATCGAGGTGTTCGATGAGCCCGAGGTGGCCGCGCTGCGCCATCGCGAGGGTCTGCGGCGGCTGGTTGCGCTGCAGATCCGTGATGCGCTCAAGTACCTCGAAAAGAACATCCCTGATCTGCAGAAGATGTCGGTGCTGTTCATCAGCCTCGGTTCGGCTGACGAGCTGCGCGAGCTCATCATCGGGTTGGCGATTGACCGTGCCTTTCTGGCCGATCCGTTGCCCACCGAACCGATGGCCTTCAAGCGCCGCCTGGAAGAAGGTCGAGGTCGCCTGACGCTGATCGCCAACGAGATCGCCCGCACGGCGCTCCTGGTGCTGGTCGATCACGCCGCCGCGCAGCGCAAGCTCAAGGATTCGCGGGTTCCCAAGGATGTGTCCGACGACATCGCAGCCCAGCTCTCGCGGCTGGTGAGCAAGCGCTTCTTGGCGATGACGCCGTGGTTGCAACTGGCGCATCTGCCTCGCTATCTGAAGGGCGTTGTCATGCGTCTCGACAAGTGGCGCGCCGACCCGGCTCGCGATGCCGCGCGGCTCGCCGAGTTGCGTCCGATCGAGCAGCGCTACTTGCGTCTGTCGATCGAGCGAAAGGGCGTGCGCGACGCGCGGCTCGACGAGTTCCGCTGGCTGCTCGAGGAGTTGCGCATCAGCCTGTTTGCGCAGGAGTTGCGCACGCCTCAACCGGTCAGCGTCAAGCGTCTCGAGAAGGTCTGGGCGCAGATGACGCAGTGATTGAAGCGGTGCAGGCCCTCGCGATGAATCAATTTGTTTCCGAAAATCATTGAGGCGAGGCCATGCCACCCATTTGGCAGCATAGAATCATGGTCTTCGGGGCGTAGCGCAGCCTGGTAGCGCACCTGGTTTGGGACCAGGTGGTCGTGAGTTCGAATCCCACCGCCCCGACCAATTTCAGATCTTCCCCCGCCACAGTTGCGGGGATGTCGAGGGACCTGTTCCCCCGGCTTGGCGCAGGTCTCGCCAGCGAGTGAAACGCCAAGCTCTTGTTCAATGGTGGCGGTAGCTCAACCGGATAGAGCACCAGCCTTCTAAGCTGGGGGTTACAGGTTCGATTCCTGTCCGCCGCGCCCTGATTGCCTCGCACACTGCCTGTCCCGCCCCACATGGTTTCATCCTCAGGCGCCACGCACCCCACGGTGAGGTCACGATGTTTGAATCGGTGAGGCGCTGGTTTTCGGGGGGGGCGCTGGGATCCAGAAATTCTGGTTTTTCTGCGGTGGAAGCCTGGGCCGGACGAGCCGGCTTTCGGTTTCGAAAGGCGCAGGACCGCAGTCGCTTCTTGATCGAGACGACCTCCAGTGGCTTTGAGTTGCGCATGGAGTGGGGGCCGTCCCAGCGTTCCTACATAGAGCCCAGCGAGTTGCGCTTGCGCATGGATCTGAACCTTCCAGGCTCGGTGCAGATGCTGGTCCTCAATCAGGTTTTGATGGAGCGCCTCGAGGGTGAAACCTTCGAGCGCTACACGCAGTCTGCCCAGACCATGATCGACATCTCGACACCTGAAGAGATGCGCTGGCTCGCCATGTTTCCCAAGGTGGATCTGTCTTTTGACAAGTCGCTGCGCTCGCATTTTTGTGTGCTGGGCGCAGATCCCGATCTGGCGCTTGCGTGGATCAAGGGTGGACTGGGATCCCAGCTGGAACGGGCATCTCAGGAACTGTTGCAGGGCGACACGCCGTTTGTTCTGATCACCATGCGCGGCAAGATGTATCTGCGCATGCAGCTTGCCGAGCCTTCCCCTGCCGTGCTGACGCAGTGCCTGGAGTTGTTTGACTCTGCTGTGCAATCGGCGCAAAGCCTGACGGGCCAGATGCCGCAGGGACATACCGAGTGGGCGTCCACCGCAAGTACGGCTTGGCAGACCCATACCCAACTCGACGACCCCGAGGACCCCATCCAGCGCTGATCGGGGGCGCGGCATGCTCGGTCGGGGCCGTTGCGGCGGCTGGCGTTGGACACTCTGGGTCCGGTCGTCCGCACCCTATTTCCGGCCGAGTGATTGAGTTGCCGCCTCGAGTTCATTGCCTTCGTGTTGCGAGGCGTTTCAGGACCCGCGTGCTAGAGTCATTTCGTGACACTTTCTCCATGAGCATGCTCAAAAAATCTGCGGTTTTCGTCGTTGGTGCGGTGATGGCCGTGTACTCGCAGTGCGGCTTTGCCGTAGGTTTCGGGCGCTCAAATCACTCCACCACCTTGGGGCAGGCGCTCGAGATGGTGGTCCCTGTCACGGCCGATAGCACCGAGCAACTGACGAATGACTGCCTGTCGGCCGAGGTTCTGGTGGGCGACACGCGCCTGCATCCCTCGGCGGTGCGGTCCCGCCTTGAGTGGATCGGTGAGTCGGGCATGCGCGTGCTGCGCGTGTCAACCAGTGCCCGCATCGACGAACCCGTGGTGACGGTGACGGTGGCTGCAGGCTGCCCACCGAGGCTGACGCGCCAGTTCATATTGTTCATTGACCCCCCTGCGGCCGGCATTGACTCTGTTGCCGGGGTCCCCCTTGTGTCTCCTGAAATCGCGCAAGCGGCTTCGGTGGCGGCGGTCAGTCCGGGCTCGGAAGCGGCGCCGAGCGTTGCACCAGCCGCAACGAACTCCGAGGGTCCCACGCTGAGGCGCGCTCAGGTGACAGGTGCCGAGCGCCTACGGCCGAAACGCGTGCGCGCGCCGGTACCGTCTTCAGTTGCCGCATCGGGCGAAGAAACGGTTGCTCTGTCTGGCAAGCCCTCGGTGCTCAAGCCGGTTCGGGTAACCAAGCACGCAGCGCGTCTTCACCTGGAGCCCGATGCGCGGCCCCTGCCCGTGGTGCCTGTAGCGGCCTCTGTTCCGGAGTTGATGGCTTCCGCGGCGAGCGCAGCGGAGCTGGCGGCCTCAGAAGCCGAAGCCGTGGCGCAGCGTCAGCGAGCGGCCCTTGAGACCCTGCAAAAGCAGATGGAATCTGTCCAGGCGCAGGCTGAAACTGCCCGCAAGAGCATCGCCCAGATGCAGTCGAGCTTGCGCGAATCCCAGGAATCCTCAAACTGGTGGCTGCTCGTGGCAAGTGTTCTCGCGGCAGTGGTTGTCGCGCTGGTGGCATGGGTGGTTTGGTTGCTCAGGCAGCGCGCGGTTGCGACGAAAGAGGCAGCCTGGTGGAGCGCAGAGTCGCAACGCGCGGCTTTGGATGAGGGCCGCGGCGGCGCCAGCAAGACCGATCCAAAGGCCGGCTCACTCGGTACCAGTTTCCGGGACTCATCGCAGTGGGGTTCGGCTAGCGCCTTGTCAGATACCGCAGTGGGTGTCATCACAGACTTCCAGTCCAGCCAAGACTTTGTGGATGAATCGCAAACGCGAGGCGGGTGGCCTTCTACAAACGTGCTGGGTTCCCCCGCAGGGCAGGATTCGGCGCCGTTGCTGACTGCGGACGAACTGATTGATCTGGGCCAGCAGGCTGAGTTTTTCGTGGCACTGGGGCAGGATGACTCGGCCATTGGTTTGCTGGAGCGCCAACTGCCTCGTGCGGGCGGTGGTGGCCCCTGGCCTTACCTGAAGCTGCTGGAGATTTACCGCCGGCAGGAAAACCGAGGTGACTTCGATCGTGTGCGTGAGCGCTTCGAGGACCGCTTCGGCGTGTCTCCCGCAGATTGGCGGTCTGCATCGATCGCGGGGAAGTCTCTGGACGCATACGGCGATGCAGTCAAACGCATTGAAGGTGTCTGGTCCGAGCCCCAGGAGGCGATCCGCCTGCTTGAGACTCTGATGGTGCGAGGAGACCCTGACGCGGGAGTTTTCGACCTTGCCGCTATTGGCGACTTGGAGTCTTTGTACTTGCTCGCGAAGTCGCTGCTTGCCCCCGAGCAGTCCGATGCGAACTCTGTGGACCTCCTGCTTCCGCTCGAGTTGGACCCCAGTCCACCCATTGATGAGCCTGCCCGGCAGCCTGCACAGGCAGAGGATTCGAGGATCGACTTCAACCTCGACCTTTTGCCGCCCGAGGAAGACTCGCGCACGCTCAAGTGAACGATCACCGGCCGGCTCGCCTGTGGCCGAGCGACTTCACTCCGACGCGGCCGGCCCGCTGATGCTTCGAGTGATGAGGGCGCGACTCAGTCGGTCCGACACCATTTCGGCAAACACGTAGACAAAGTTGCGCAGGTAGGCCCCGCGCTTGAACGCGATGCGCGCCACGTTCTGCCCGAACAGGTTTCCCGCTGGCCGCCACACCAGGTCCGAGCCCGGCGGGTCATCGCGCACGGCCATCTCTGCCACGATGCCGATGCCCAGCCCCAGACGCACATAGGTCTTGATCACGTCAGAGTCGATGGCCTCGAGAACGATGTTGGGCTTCAGCCGGCGCGCCTCGAAAGCCTGATCGATCCGGGTGCGCCCGGTGAAGGTGGGGTGGTAGGAAATCAGAGGCTCCATGGCCAACTGCTCCAGCGTCAGCCGCTCGACTTGTGCCAGGGGGTGGCTGGAAGGCATCACCACCACGTGCTGCCATTCGTAGCAGGGCAGGGTGACCAGTTCATCAAAGCGGTCGAGCGACTCGGTGGCCAGCCCAACCTCTGCCACCTCTTCGATGAGCATGCGTGCCACCTGTTGCGGGTTGCCTTGATGCAAGCTGACGTTGACTTTCGGGAAGCGCTTGCGCAACCGCGCCACCGGTTCGGGGAGCACGTAGCGGGCTTGCGTGTGGGTGGTCGCTATCGATAGCGTGCCGGCGTCCTGATTGGAGAATTCATCACCAATGCGTTTGAGGTTGTTGACCTCGCGCATGATGATCTCGATGGACTTCAGCACCTCCAGCCCCGGCTCGGTCACCCGGCGCAAGCGCTTGCCGTGCCGCGCGAAGATGTCCACGCCGAGTTCGCCTTCGAGCTCCAGAATGGCCTTGGACACGCCAGGCTGAGATGTGAAAAGCGCCTTCGCCGTGTCAGTCAGGTTGAGCTTCTGGCGGACCGCTTCCTGAACGAATCTGAATTGATGGAGGTTCATGCGTTTCGGTCCATGAGGCCGGACAGCGCTGCGTCTGCCATGGCCGCGATGACGCCTGCGGACTCGCCGATCGAGGGGCGTACGCTCCACGACACATCAGGGTGCGCCTGACGCAGCTGGTCGATGAGCAACGGCAGGTCCTTGCGCACATGTCCACCGGTGCCAAGGAACAGTGGTACCACCTGGACTTGCGCGCAACCGAGTTCCGCGAGTTCACGGCCGGCCTGGAGCAGGCCGGGCGTCATGAACTCGAGAAACGCCAGCGACACCGACACGCACGGCTCTTGTTCTCGCACTCGCGCGAGAACCGCCTCAAACGGACGAGCCCAGTTCGGGTCTCGAGCCCCGTGGCAAAACAGCAGAACACCGGTTTTCATCGGAAACGCACCAGCCATGCGAAAGCCACCATCGACATCAGTAGAAACAAGGCGCCGGGAGCGGCAGCCACCAGCCAGGGCGTCCAGTTCTGCAGCAGTCCTAGGTGTCCCGAAAGACTGTTAAGCAGCATGAAGCTGATGCCCAGCATGATGCCGCCGAACACTTTCAAGCTGATCCCCCCGGATCGGGCGTGCAGGTAGGCGAAAGGCAGCGCCAAGCCCACCATGACAAGGCACGCGAAGGGGTAGAAAGCCCGCTTCCAGAACTGGATTTCATAGGCCTGAATCGCTTGTGCGTTGGTGTCCAAGTGCGCGATGAATCGCCACAACTCGAACGTCGACATGGTGTCGACTGGCAGCAAAGCTGACGACACGACGTCAGCGGCCAGACCACCGTCCCAGCGCCATTCGGCGTGGTTTTCGGAGATCACTCGGGGCGCTTGCGATTCGCTCGCGGGAACCCAACGCGTGATGTTGACCTTGGTCAACTTCCAAACGGAAGATGCCTCCACCGTTCCCGCCTCGGCGGTGATGCGCCTGACCATCAGGCCTTCTTCGCCGAACTCAAAGATCTTCACACCCAACAGTTCGCCTTGAGTGCCAGTACGAGCCAAGTGGATCGAGTACGAGCGTTCGCCCTCATCGGTCCTGCGACGGTCTTTCAGCCAGATGCCGGAACGGCCGATTGCCGAACCCCCGCGAACGAATGACTTCAACTGAACCGCGCGATTTTCTGACAGCGGTGCAAGATAGTCGCCGACGATGAAGGTCAGTAGCCCGAACGCGACGCCCAGCGTGGCCAGCAGGCGCAACGCGCGACCCGGCCCAAGGCCACCGGTACGCAAGATGGTGAACTCGGACGACTGCGACAGCCGCGAGAGCGCGTAGATGGTGCCGATCAGCACCGCAATAGGGGCCAATTCGTAGAAATGGGTAGGCACTGCCAGCAGGCACGAGGCCGCAGCCACAAGAGCCGAGTAGCCACGTCGTGCCGAGTCAGCGATGGCATCGACGAAGTCGATGAAGAAAAACAGGGACAGGAATGCCACCGCCACGAAGGCGACCGACGACACGATGTCTACATAAAAAAGGCGTCGAACGGTTTTCATGGGGTTCGCTCGGCGAACAGCGGGGGACTGTTTGTCATGGGGCCCATTCGAGCAGCGAGCGCTGAGGCTAAGCCCATGACCGCGCTGCGGATCGCGCTCAAGGTTGGATCGAATAACATCGGACTCCCCTTGACGAGCAGCCGATTATGGACTTCCGACACCTTGTTTCTTCGTCCGACGCTCTGTCGAAAGTGGCCGCTGACGCCATGCTTCTCGTCGTTCACGGTAGTCCGGTTCCGGGGGTGCTCGAAGCCCCTCTGGCGGCCCTGATCGAAGACGCCATCAGTGCGGGCGACTTCGAACTGAAGGCGGGCCGTACGCTTTACGTGCATCGCCCGCCAGCAATGAAAGCTGCTCGCTTGCTGGTGGTGTGCGCGGCGTCCGGCGGCCTCAAGGCTTTCAAGACCGCGGTGGCGACCGGGTTGGGGCAATTGAAGTCGTCGGGTGCCAAGCACATTGCGGTGGCGGTGGCTGATTCGTCGGCTCTGACTTCGCTGCATGCACAGGCACTTGCCGCCGCCGCTGCCGATGCCGTTTACCTGTACCGCCGGACCAAGCCGAGCGCGCCTGCCGCACCAGCCGCCACGAGGTTCACCCTGGTCTGTGCCAAGGAGCAATCGCGTGACATCGCCGCTGGTTTGCAGCGCGGTGCGGCCATCGCGTCTGGGGTGACGCTGGCGCGCGACTTGGCCAACTGCCCTGGCAACGTCTGTACCCCGACCTTTCTCGGCGAGCAGGCCAAGCGCATGGTCAAGAGTCACGGGCTGAAGGTCGAGGTGCTCGATCGCAAAGCGGTTGAAAAACTCGGCATGGGCGCATTTTTGGCGGTGGCCCAGGGCTCCGACGAGCCATTGCGCTTCATCGTGGCCCGCTACGAGGGCGCGTCCAAGTCGCAGGCGCCCGTCGTACTCGTGGGTAAAGGCATCACCTTTGACACTGGCGGCATCTCGATCAAGCCGTCGGCTGAAATGGACGAAATGAAGTTCGACATGGGTGGCGCAGCGAGCGTTCTGGGAACGCTGTGCGCGGTGGCCGAGATCAAGCCGAAGCTCAATGTCATCGGCATCATCCCCGCCTGCGACAACATGCCCAGCGGTCGCGCGGTCAAGCCGGGCGATGTGGTCACCAGCCTGTCCGGGCAGACCATCGAGATCCTCAACACCGACGCCGAAGGTCGTCTGATCCTGTGTGATGCGCTCACCTACGCTGAGCGATTCAAGCCGGCCGTCGTGGTCGACATTGCCACCCTGACTGGTGCTTGCGTGATCGCTCTCGGGCACCACCGCTCGGGGCTGTTCACGTCGGACGATGCGTTGGCGGCCGAACTGCTCAATGCTGGCGATTCGGCGCTCGATCCTTGCTGGCGCATGCCGTTAGACGACGAGTACGGCGAGGGCTTGAAGAGTAACTTTGCCGACATGGGCAACGTCGGCCCACGCGCCGGTGGCTCGATCACGGCCGCGATGTTTTTGCGGCGGTTCACCGGCAAGTACCGCTGGGCACACCTCGACATTGCGGGCACCGCCTGGAAGTCTGGCGCCGCCAAGGGAGGTACCGGGCGCCCTGTAGCGCTACTGACGCACTTCGTGTTGTCGCAGGTCAAGTGATGCGAAATCGATGACCGAAGTCGAGTTTCATGTCAACGTTTCCGACCGTGTGCAGTACGCATGTCGGTTGCTTCGCAAGGCGTCTCGCAAAGGTGTCCGGGTCGCGGTGACAGGATCGTTCTCAACGTTGAACGAACTCGACAGGCACTTGTGGAGCTTCGAAGCAGAAGAGTTCTTGCCGCACGTTCGTGTTCCCTGTGCAGGCGTAGGAAATTCCGGCCAGCGGCGTTCGCCGGTGTGGCTGGTCGATGACGCCAGCCTTGGGTTAGAGCTTGCGGTGCTGGTGAATCTGGGCGATGAACTCGCGGCGGGGTTTGAGGGCTACAAGCGGTTGATCGAGGTCGTGTCCGATGACGATGCGGAGCGTGACGCTGGACGGCAGCGCTGGAAACAATATCTGGCTCGGGGCTACTTGCCGCGCAAGCATGAGGTTGCAAGTTGAGCGCGCCGACCTTGCCGCCGGTGAACGTGCCGACCCTGACCGAGGTGGTGGACTGGTCGCCAGCGGTTCAGCCGTTTGAGCCGGGCGATGCTGGATTCGCTGATGAGCAGCTTCTTGACTTGTCCGATGCAGCCCCGACTCCACAATTTCCCCGGACGGGTGAACCCCGCCCGGTGGCCTCGTTGGCGGCCGTTGGTTCGATCGACGAGGCCGCGCTGTCACAGCGGATCCTGACGCGAATTCAGCAACAGGTTGACCTGATGCTCGAGGAGCGCTTGCCGCCAGTGATGGCTGCGGTGCTGGACCGGGCTGTCGGGGAACTGGTGGCGCACGCGAGAAGTGACCTGGCGTTTAACCTGCGCGAAGTCGTGTCGCAGGCTGTGCTCTACGAAATCTCGTCCGTTCAAGGCGCAGTCGACCCGTCCACGCCCGACGCAGCCGCCTGACGTCGATCAATAACCCGCGTTGGCTGTGGTTTTCATGAAACACAAAGTCAGGAAGTTAGCTGCCTTCGCCGCCATGTCATTGCCCTTGGCTCTTTTTGCGCAGGAGTTGGTCGTCAGGATTGGCCATGTCGGGCCCACCAGCGGCAGCATCGCTCATCAGGGCAAGGACAACGAAATGGGCGCGAAGATGGCGGTTGAGGATCTCAACTCCAGGGGAGCCGTGATCGGCGGCAAGAAGGTCCGTTTTGAACTGCTCGCAGAAGATGATGCAGCTGACCCCAAGCAAGCCACGTCGGTGGCGCAAAAGCTTGTCGACTCCAAAGTAAACGGGGTGGTGGGCCACCTGAATTCCGGCACCTCAATCCCAGCATCCAAGATCTACAGCGACGCAGGGATTCCACAGATATCGCCTTCAGCAACCAACCCGAAATACACCCGACAAGGCTACAAGACCACCTTCCGCGTGGTGGCCGACGATGTGCATTTGGGCGGAACCCTGGGGCGGTATGCGGTCACCACCCTCAAGGGCAGCGCCATTGCCGTCATCGACGATCGCACCGCTTACGGTCAGGGTGTGGCCCAGGAGTTCGAAAAGGGTGTCATTGCTGCAGGAGGAAGGATCGTCTCGCGCCAGTTCACGACCGACAAGGCTACCGACTTCATGGCCATCCTGACCGCCATCAAGGCGCAAAAGCCTGACATCGTTTTTTACGGCGGAATGGACGCGGTGGCTGGGCCGATGATCCGCCAGATGAAGCAACTCGGGCTCGCAGTTCGATTTATGGGCGGAGACGGTGTGTGTTCAACCGAATTGCCCAAACTCGCCGCCGGAGCAGTTGGCGATGGTCAGGTGATATGCGCTGAGGCCGGGGGCGTCGAAGGCGAGCAGAAAAAAGGCATGGATGACTTCCGTGCGGCCTTCAAGAAAAAGTTCGGTGTCGAAGTTCAGCTTTATGCGCCGTATGTCTACGACTCGGTTCAGTTGCTGGCGGCCGCGATGGTCAAGGCTCAATCCTCCGATCCGGCGAAATACCTGCCGGCGCTTGCCGCTACCGAAGGCTACAAAGGAGTCACCGGCACGATCTCATTCGATAGCAAGGGGGACATCAAGAATGGGGCGTTGACGCTCTACACCTACAGGGCTGGTGTTCACGAGCCAATCGCTGTGGTTCGCTGATGGCCGGGGAACAACAAAAAATGGCACCGCAAGGTGCCATTTTTCTTTATGACTCTCGCGCCACGGGTTCGTGTGAGTTGGGGTGAATCGGCCTTCGGCTTGGGATGCGAGCAGACGGCACAGTGTCCTTGTCAACAAAGCCATGTTTCGGGCCTTCTGACGGACCGAAACTGTTCTTGCATTTCTGAGGGGTGAGCAGATTCGTGGTTGAAAAATCAGCGCTGTGGGCGTGGCACAGTTGCCGCTAGCCAACCGATTGACTGTTTGGGAATCAGCTTTGAATGGAAAACTCCGACCCTCGCGCTTTACGCCAAGAAATCGAAGTCTTGATGGCCATGCAAGCCGCAGTGACGGTCATTCTGTCGTCACTGATCGCGACGCACCCGAGATACCGTGATTTCCAGATGCACCTGACAGCGTTAGTCGAACTGGCTGATGCGGGTTCTCTTTGGAAGCCGCTGAGCGATCGCCAGCGGGAAATCGCTAGGCTGTATGTGGAGGAGTTGCAAAGCATCCACTCGCGCCTTCAGACGACGCCCGATGAGCCCGAACCGAAATGGCCACCCGAGTGAGTTCAATGTGCTGTTGAACTCATGCCAAGCCGGCCGGAATCACCGGCCGGTGGGCGTCATTTCTTGTTGAATTGGTTCAAGATCCAGATGCCGACGACGACGAACCAAAAGACGAAGAGGATTTGAGCGATGGTCATGGTTGTCTCCTTGTTGTGGTGCAATGGTTTGGGTTGAAAAACTGTGAATTGTTGCGGATCGTGCCAGAAGCGGTTCGTCAGGCGCTAGCCCTCGCGGCCTCTCGGCGTATCAACGGGGCCATTGCCCACATGGTGGCGATCAGAAGCCCGATCTCGATGCTGTAGACCACAGCATAGGCAGTGGTTGATGCCGTTTGAGAGGCTGCCACGTCGCGTATCACTCCGCCCATGGCGATTGCGATGCCTGCGGCCGAGGCCTGAACCGCTCCCCAAGCACCCAAGGCCAGACCGCTTTGCTCTTTGGGCGCCAAGTTCATGGTGGCCGTCAGCGTTCCATGTCCAAACAGTCCCCCGCCAAAACCGATGAGCAGAACACCGAGGGAAAACAGAAGCGGCGAGCCTAGCGATGATGAGCAGATCACCGCCACAAACGCCGGTACTCCCACCTGGGCGCCGTTGCTTGCCATTCGGAAAGGGTCCGCACCCCGGTTGAGGAGGTACGAGGCCAGCGCGAACCCGCTCAAGCCACCGAACGCGAGCGTCGCTGTCAATGCCGTTGTAGCGCCAACGCTCATGTGCAATATCTCTCCGCCGTAGGGTTCGAGCAGCACGTCTTCCATGCTGAAAGCCATGGTGCCTAGGCCCACTGCGATCAGGCGCCTGATCGCATCGCTGCCACTTGTAAAGGCCGCCCACGATTCTTTGAATGTCGGATCTTGCCGCACTGGCTGAGCTGACCGGTGCCGGCCCTCTTGTTTCCAAAGTGCGATCACGTTGAGCAGAAGTGTGACGACGGCGGCACCCTGCAGCACTTGAACCAGGCGGGCTGGGCTGAAATCTGCCAGAAGCAACCCAAACAGGAGGGCGCTTGCGATCATGCCGAGCAGTAGCATCACGTACATCAGCCCAACCACGTTGGGCTGAGATTCGACTGGAGCCAGATCGGTGGCCAGCGCCAGCCCCACGGTCTGCGTAGTGTGCAACCCCGCTCCGACCAGCAAGAAAGCGATCCCCGCTCCAAGCCACCCTACCCACACGGGCCATTGGCTCGCGGCGCCGCCACCCGAGAGCACAAGCAGGGCAAACGGCATGATGGCCAAGCCGCCGAACTGAATCAGCGTACCCATCCAAATGAAGGGTACACGCCGCCAGCCGAGTGCCGAGCGGTGCGTGTCCGAGCGAAAGCCGATGAGCGCCCTGAACGGTGCAAATAGCAGCGGCAGTGCGACCATCACGGAGACCAGCGCTGCGGGTACTCGCAACTCGACGATCATTACCCTGTTGAGCGTGCCGATCAGCAGCACCAGAGCCATCCCGACTGATACCTGAAACAGTGCCAAGCGCAACAACCTGCCCAGCGGCAAATCGGGCGTTGCAGCATCCGCAAACGGCAAGAATCGCGAGCCCATGCTGGCCCAAGCGCGTATGAACTTGTGACTGTCCGTGCTCATCAGGATGTGGGCTGAATATTGGTCGGAGGCAGTGCGATCAGCAATCAGCCCTCTGTGTCGATCGACACCCACAGAGCGCGGCATGTGTACAGAAAGAGCCCAGGACCTCAAAGGGCCCCGGACCTTTCTGAAACCGCAGGAGCGGTTTCTTTACTTCTTGGCTTCAGGCGCTGCGGCAACAGCTGCTTCAACAGCGGGCGCCGTTGCAACGTGCTTGGCACCGGAGCCGTTCAGGAAGCCGCGCACCCAAGTCGTGTTGGACACGATGGCGAGGTGAACGCAAAACGAACCCACGGCTACTGCGCCGAGGAAGATAGGTACGCCAACCGAAGGCTTGACGACCGTCCACATTTTTCCGTAGATCATGGTTTGGTCCCCTTACTTGAGCCAAGGCGAGTAGATGAAAGCCAGCAGGTGTGCCAGCGCCGCGATCATTCCGAAAATCTGCGTCCCCTGAATCAGGTGACGGTGAATTTCTTCAGATTCAGCATCGGTCAGGCCTGAGGGCCCTGGTGTGTCTTTGTACGACATGGTGATGATCTCCTTGCAAGACGTTTAAACGCGTGCTTCACCCGCACGAGGGTTCTTCATGGCCACCTTGGCCACAAACCTAGAGACACCCTTAAGTGAGGATGTCAGTATTGATTGACATGCAATGCCGTAACGAAAAATTTACACATCAAATGTAGGGCTGTCAATGAGAAATACCCATGCGCGTAAAAAGTGTCGTGAAGGGTGAGCGTGTGTGGAGGGGGGGCATTGGGGGCTCGGGCGGTGTGCCCCTGCGGGGCGATCCAGATTGCGAGAGAGGGGAAGGTCTTGATCGCTTTTCGTGTGGTCGTCAAAACGATGGGTGTAAGGGGCGGGAGCTGCCGCGCGCACCAAATGGTGATGCGCCTAACGAATGGGATCGCTTTGAGCGGAGTGCCTGGCTGCGCTCTGGGGGAGGCGTCAGCGTGGATCGACTTTTTTGCCCGACGAGGTTGAGCTACCGATTGCTGCATCGCCGCCCGGCCCCTAGCCTTCCCTTTCTAAAACTTTCGGTGATGGGTGTTGTTCTTCCGAAAGATGGGCTATAGTCGTGGGCTGCGCTGACAACAGCGTTCGTTGTTTGAGGTGTGGGGTGGTGGTGGGGGTTGGTTGTTCGGCAGAAAAGAACAGTTG
>CANGBT010000030.1 GCA_947452135.1 Burkholderiales bacterium | reverse complement strand
CTGCAGCGCATCAAACGGGAGCGTCAACGTGATGCGACGCTCAAGCTTTTCGAGGGTTTCGACGGTGACTGCCATGATCAGGAAACTTTCTTAAGACATTGCTGGTTGATGCGGCTGGTGCGCGGGGCGGGACTCGAACCCGCACACCATTGCTGGCGTCAGGACCTAAACCTGGTGCGTCTACCAATTTCGCCACCCGCGCGGGCCCAATTCAAACGACGGGAGCACGCGCTGCCGTCCAACGGAAATTCCGCGCACCGCGGAAAGCCCTTCAGTTTAACCGCGCCCGCAGTCGCTGATGTGGGCTTGTGCTGTCCATGTGCGCACACGGCACGCCCACCTCAACGCCTGGCGCCAGGTCGACAACGCGCCCGGCGGACGCATGGACAATGCTTCCGGTGAGCGTCGACCACTATGAGAATTTTCCTGTTGCCTCTTGGCTTTGCCCGGCGCATTTGCGTCCGTCGGTCGTGGCCATCTACAGGTTCGCACGTACGGCGGACGATCTGGCTGACGAAGGTGATGCTTCGCCGGCGCAGCGATTGGCTGACCTGTCGGCGTTTCGCGCAGACCTGACGGCGATCGGCAACAACACGGATTTTTCTTCCCGCTGGCGTTCGGTGTTCGAGCCGCTTCGTGCGGTGATCACTCAGCGGCAGTTGCCGGTGCCCTTGCTGCACGACCTGCTCAGCGCTTTCGAACAGGACGTCGTCAAGACGCGCTACCACGACCGCGCCGAGCTGCTTGACTACTGCCGCCGGTCGGCGAACCCGGTCGGTCGCATGCTGCTGCATCTCTACGGCGTGAACGACAGCGCATCGCTGGCTCAGTCGGATGCCATCTGCAGCGCCCTGCAACTGATCAACTTCTGGCAGGACTTGAGTATCGACACCTCGCGCGACCGGCTCTATGTGCCGCAACTCGACATCGAAGCACACAGCGTGTCATCGCAGCAGTTGCTTGATCGTCGAGACAGCCAGTCGGTGCGTGAGCTGATTGCCGACGTCACCACTTGGGCGCGGGCATTGATGATGGAGGGTGCGCCCCTGGTGCACCGCGTGCCGGGACGGGCCGGCTGGGAGCTTCGGCTGGTGGTGCAAGGCGGGCTTCGAATCATCGACAAAATCGAGCGCATGGACCACGCCACGCTGAGCGATCGGCCTCGCATCGGGAAACTTGATGCACCTTTGCTGCTGTGGCGTGCCGCCGGCATGCGGCGATCCAAACCAACACTGACGGGCAAGATTGCATGACACCTGAAGCGTATGTGCAGGACAAGACCGCCAAGAGCGGGTCGAGCTTTTATTACGCCTTCTTGTTTCTGCCGCCACCGCGGCGCGCGGCCATCACGGCGTTCTATGCGTTTTGCCGCGAGGTGGACGATGTGGTGGACGAGGCCACCGATGCCGGTGTGGCCGCCGCCAAGCTCGCCTGGTGGCGACAGGAGGTGGCCAGCGCCTACAGCGGCCAGCCCAACCACCCGGTGATGCGTGCGCTCATGCCCCACACCCAGGCTTACGCCATCGAAGCCGCCCACCTGCTGGCCGTGATCGAGGGCTGCCAGACCGACCTGGAGCAAACGCGGTTTCTTGATTTCCCCGGACTGGCCCGCTACTGCCATCTGGTGGCCGGCGTGGTCGGTGAGGTCGCGGCCAACATCTTCGGACGCAGCGACGAGGCGACGGTCCGATACGCCCACCAACTGGGCCTCGCCATGCAACTGACGAACATCATCCGAGACGTGGGCGACGACGCCAGGCGCGGCCGCATCTACCTGCCGGTGTCCGAGTTGCAGCGCTTCGACGTGAAGGCCAGCGAGCTGCTGTTGCGCACGGCGCCGCACGGCTACAGCGAGCGCTTCACGGCCCTGATGCAATTTCAGGCCGAACGCGCGCACCGGGCCTATGAAGAAGCTTTTGCGTTGCTGCCCGAGGTGGACCGGGCAGCGCAAAAGCCCGGTTTGATGATGGCCAATATCTACCGCACGTTGCTGCGCGAGATCGAAGCCGACGGTTTCCAGGTGCTGCACCAGCGCACCTCGCTGACGCCGCTGCGCAAGTTGTGGATCGCCGTGCGCACCCACTGGCAGGGGCGCTGATTGGGCCACGCCGCCAGTGCCCGACTGGCCGTGGTCGGTGGCGGTTGGGCAGGGCTGGCAGCGGCCACCGAAGCCACCCAGAACGGCGACCGGGTCACGCTCTTCGAAATGGCTCCCACGCTGGGCGGACGCGCGCGCAGCGTGTCGATGAGCGCGCATCCCGAACGCCTGGCGCTCGACAACGGACAGCACATCCTGATCGGCGCGTACCGCGAAACCTTGCGGCTGATGCGGAAAGTTGGCGCCGATCCCGATGCCGCGCTGCTGCGATCGCCGCTCGCCTTGGTCGATGGCAACGGCAGCGGACTTCGCCTTCTGGGCGGGCCAGCGCTGCTGGCTTTTGCACGCGGCGTGCTGTCGCACGGCAGTTGGACTCTCGGTGAGCGCGTGTCGCTGCTGTGGGCGACCACCCGCTGGGGTGCAGCCGGTTTTCGATGTATCCCATCGCTCCCGGTCAGTGAGTTGTGCGCGTGTCTTCCGGCTGCAGTGCAACGCGACCTGATCGAACCACTGTGCATCGCAGCACTGAACACACCGGCCGGTGAGGCCAGCGCCAGCGTGTTCCTGCGGGTGCTGCGCGATGCCATGTTCTCGGGCAGCGGATCGGCCGATCTGCTGCTGCCGCGTCGCCCGCTGGGCGAGTTGTTGCCCGAGCCGGCGGGTCGCTGGCTGGTGGACAACGGCGCGCAGGTGCTGACATCGACACGGGTCATGCGCATCGACAGGGATGGTTCCGGCTGGCTCGTCGACGGTGATCGTTTCGACGGGGTCGTGTTGTGCTGCACGGCCGGCGAGGCGGCCCGCTTGGCGAGGGACCACGCAGCGCCATGGGCCGAGCGAGCAGCGGGGTTGCTCTACGAACCCATCGTCACCGTGTACGCCATGTCAGCCGGCACCCGCTTGCCTCAGCCGATGACCCTGCTGCGATCAGGTGACGCCGATGGGCCGGCGCAGTTCGTGTTCGATCACGGCTGGCTGAGCGGCCGGCCGGGCCTGCTGAGTTTCGTCATCAGCGCGGCTCAGCCCTGGGTCGAAGCCGGACTATCGGCCGCCGCCGACGCCACCTTCGTACAAGCTCAAGCGCAGTTGGGCGATCATCTCAAGGCGAGGCTCACAACTCTGCAGGTGCTGACAGAAAAGCGCGCCACGTTTCGCTGCACACCCGGCCTCCCGCGGCCCGCTGCACACATAGCAGGCAGCCTGATGGCAGCAGGCGACTATGTCGATGGCCCCTACCCCGCAACGATCGAAGGCGCAGTGCGCTCAGGCATCCATGCCGTGCGCATGTGGCGGCAAAGCGTCCAGCCGTGACACACGGGAGCTCCGAGCAACGCCGCCCGGTCAGCGTCGCGCGAACGGTGCGGCCAACGGCTCACCGATGAACAGCCCCTGCTGGGGCCAGGCCACGCTCTTCCAGTAGGCCTCGATCAGACTGGACCCCTGCGCATAGTGCAGCAGCACGACCTGCGGGTGTGGAAACTTCTGCGGGTGCGAGCACGGTTCCGAGACCGTTCCATAGGACCCCGTGGCCCCCGAGGCGATCCACTCCAGCGCGCTCATTTGTCCGCCCTTGCCGTCGATCCGCCCGCCGGAGGACGTGAGGTGATCCCCGATGCCACCCGGAACCCACTTCAGCGTGTCGAGTTTGTCCACCTGAGACAGGCCGGTCTGGTACAGCAGCAGCCGTTCGGCGCCCTGCAGCACGTTGGACTTCTCGACATGCAAATCCACCCCGATGCCACGCAGCAGACCCGGCGGGGGGAAAAGTTGCGCACGGCTGCTGCGCGCGTTATCGGAGGTGATGAGGAAATGTGCATTCACCGGTGGCGATCCACGCTGGCCCAAGGTGTGGTCGGACGCCACACCGCAGCGGATCATGTCCTCGGCCATCGCTACGGTCTTGGCCGCGAGCAGCATCGACGGGCGCATCTGCAAGTCGGTGAACGGCCGCGGCGTGTATGCATTGAAATAGCTCGACTTGCGCGACGGCCCACAGGTCTTGCTGCACAGACCGGCGTCAAACCCGAGCGTGAGCGCACCGGTGATCGAATTGCAGTCCACGGCAAATGGCTGGCTCCATGCCAGCGCCAGGGCCTGGATGTCGGGGCCGAAGAACTGCCGGATACGCTCATCAAGCGCACGGAATTCATCCGGCGTGAGCTCGGCGCGCACAGGCAACTCCACGCGCAGCACCTGCGAGTCGGTCAACTGCCTCGCCTCGATGTAGAACTGGCCGACCTTCACCGAGTAGGGATCGTTCACATTGATCACCAAGCCGAGGTCACGCGCGGTCAGGCGGCTCGTGATGCGAGGCACGCTGATGAAACTCAAGGCCGCAGAGCGCGCCGTGGACGCCGCAGCCGGCGTTGCGGACGCAGCCGGATCTCGTGGCAGCAGGGCCTCATCAGGTTCGTCGCCCCTGGCGCCCCCGCACAGAATCAGCGCGTGCACGGTCACGATCAGCCAGAAGCGGAACCGAAAAAGCATTCCGCCATACAAAACGACCATCCACTGAGAGAAAATATCAGCCATGAGTAGCCCCCAGCACACCCCTGCAGTTCAAGTGCTGGCGCGTACCTTCGCGGTGCTGGACGTGCTCGCACAGCACCCAGGCCCAGTGTCGTTGAAGACCATCAGCGAACAAACTGGACTGCATCCGTCGACCGCACACCGCATCCTCAACGACCTGGCCTGCGGCCGTCTGGTGGACCGTCCCGAAGCCGGAACCTACCGGCTCGGCATGCGGCTGCTCGAACTGGGCAACCTCGTGAAGGCAAGGCTCGATGTGCGAGACGCTGCAGTGGAGCCGATGCGTGCGCTGCACAAGCTCACGCAACAGCCCGTCAATCTTTCGATGCGGCAAGGCGACGAAATCGTCTACATCGATCGTGCCTACAGCGAACGCTCTGGAATGCAGGTGGTTCGAGCCATTGGCGGGCGCGCACCGCTGCATCTGACGTCGGTAGGCAAGCTGTTTCTCGCGCATGATGAGGGGCAGCGCGTTCGCGCCTATGCCACTCGCAGCGGCCTGATCGGCAACACCCGCAACAGCATCACTGAGGTGTCCGCGCTGGAGAGGGAACTGTCGACAGTGCTGGCTTTGGGTACCGCGCGGGACAACGAGGAACTTGAGGTCGGCGTGAAGTGCATGGCCGCCGGCATCTTCGACGATCAAGGGGTGCTGGTGGCGGGGCTTTCGATTTCTGCGCCTGCCGACCGGCTGGAGGAGGGTTGGCTCAAGCACCTGAGAGCCACCGCCGAAGAGATTTCCGCGTCACTCGGATACCGCAATGAAATTGTTGCGCGCCCTGGTACCAAGGGTGACCCCCTTCGTCGCCACTTGGGCCGGTAGCACCACGCCGGCATCGCCGGCCGCAGACCCTCGGCCAGAAGGCCGGATCACGACACTGGCTTGGGCGTCATCTGCGTGACCCAGCGTCTCACACGCTCAGCATCGGCCAAGCGGGTGTTGAGGCCGCTCGAGTCAAGAAACACCATGATCAACTTGCGCCCAGCCAGACTGGCCTGCATGACAAGGCAGCGCCCTGCCTCGGTGATGTAGCCTGTTTTTTGCAGGCCGATGTCCCAGGTCGGATTGCTCACCAGACGATTGGTGTTGTGGAACTGAAGCTTGCGGCTGCCGACGTCCACCAGAAATTGCGGCGATGTCGACAACTCCCGGATCAGCGGATGGGTGTGCGCGAGCTTGACCAGCGTGGCCAGATCGTGCGCGCTGGACTGGTTGAGGCTGGACAGCCCCGTGGGCTCCACGTAGTGCGTGTCGGTCATGCCCAGCGACCGCGCCTTGGCGTTCATGGCGCTCACGAAAACGGCCAGGCCACCCGGATAGTTGCGGCCCAGCGCATGCGCCGCACGGTTCTCCGAGGACATCAGCGCCAGGTGAAGCATTTCCTCGCGGGTCAACTGGGTTCCCACGCTCAAACGCGAGCGGCTGCCCTTCTCGGTGTCCACATCATCCTGCGTGACGGTGAGCACTTCGTCCAGCGGCAACGCGGCGTCAGTCACCACAACCGCAGTCATCAGCTTGGTGATGGACGCGATGGGCAGCACGGCTTGAGAGTTCTTGCTGAAAAGAACCTCGTCGGTGTCTTGGTCCATCACCAGCGCCACGCTTGACTTGAGCGCGAGCTTGTCGGGTGTTGACCGCAACCCCTCCATTTCGCCCATGGACGGCCTCGCGGCGACGACGGTCTTCGGCGTTGCTCGCTTCGAAGCCACGTGCGTGGCTTGCGAGTCCAGCTTGGCCGACACCCTGGAATGCGACGCCGGCGTTCTGGCGCTGGAAGTCTTCGAGGCAGCCGAAGCCTTTGTCTTGACCGCCGCACCCGATCCAGTGGCTGCGGATTCAGCGCAGTAGGCAGAAGCCCCCAGCAACGAAACCGAAGCCGCGATGAGACCACAACAGAAATGTCTGAGAAATGTCGTCACAAAGAGCCTCGATTTCGACCGTTGCCCGAGTGTATGGCACCAGGAAAAAACCTGCAATATCAAAAACTTACGAGGGCTTCCTCAAGTTCCATATCGCATGACGCGGGCGGCTCGCCGCATCAGCCTTGCGCCGCCACCCGCTCGTTCTTGCTGTGCAGCTTGTTGAGCGCCGCCAGGTAAGCCTTGGCAGACGCCACCACGATGTCGGGATCGGCACCCACCCCGTTGACCACACGCCCCCCGAGCTGCAATCGCACCGTGACCTCGCCTTGCGATTCTGTGCTTCCGGAGGTGATGGCGTTGACCGAATAGAGCACCAGTTCCGCACCTGATTGAACTTTGGACTCGATCGCCTTCAGGCTGGCATCGACGGGCCCGTTGCCGTCACTGTCGGCGTGGAACTCGTCCGTGCCCGCCGCGAAGGCCACCGTGGCGTGCGGCCGCTCGCCCATCTCTGAGTGCTGAGACAGCGCCAACAACCGGAAGTGCTCTTGCTCGGCGGTCACGGATTCGTCCATCACCAAGGCGGTGATGTCCTCATCGAAGATCTCGCTCTTGCGGTCGGCGAGCTCCTTGAACTTGGCAAAGGCCGCATTGACCTCCGACTCGGACGCCAACTCAATGCCCAGATCACTCAGGCGCTGCTTGAACGCATTGCGTCCCGACAACTTGCCCAGAACGATCTTGTTGGTGGCCCAACCCACATCCTCGGCGCGCATGATTTCGTAGGTGTCGCGCGCTTTGAGTACGCCATCCTGATGGATACCCGAGGCGTGGGCGAAGGCATTGGCACCGACGACCGCCTTGTTCGGCTGCACGACAAAGCCGGTGGTCTGAGATACCAAACGCGACGCGGGCACGATCTGGGTCGCATCGATACCGAGATCCAACCCGAAATAGTCGCGGCGCGTGCGCACCGCCATCACGACCTCCTCGAGGGCACAGTTGCCCGCACGCTCGCCCAGGCCGTTGATGGTGCACTCCACCTGACGAGCACCACCGATCTTGACGCCCGCCAACGAGTTGGCAACGGCCATGCCGAGGTCGTTGTGGCAGTGCACCGACCAGATCGCCTTGTCGGAGTTCGGAATGCGTCGCCGCAGGTCGAGGATGAAGTTTCCGTACAACTCGGGGATCGCATATCCCACCGTGTCCGGGATGTTGATCGTGGTCGCCCCCTCGGCGATGACCGCCTCGAGCACGCGGCAAAGAAAGTCCGGATCCGACCGGTACCCATCCTCGGGAGAGAACTCGACATCCCCCGACAGATTGCGTGCAAACCGGATCGACTGCTTGGCCTGCTCGAACACCTGATCTGGCGTCATGCGCAGCTTTTTTTCCATGTGCAGTGCGCTGGTGGCCAGGAACACGTGGATGCGTGTGGAAGCACCCCCGTGCAAGGCCTCGGCCGCGCGCGAAATGTCGCGATCGTTGGCACGCGCCAACGAGCACACGGTGCTCTCCTTGATGGCCTGCGCGATGGCCTTGACGGACTCGAAGTCACCGTTCGACGAAGCGGCGAATCCGGCCTCAATGACATCGACCTTCAGACGCTCAAGCTGTCGTGCAATGCGCAGCTTTTCATCACGGGTCATCGAGGCGCCGGGCGATTGCTCGCCATCGCGCAAGGTGGTGTCGAAGATGATGAGCTTGTCGGCCATGGTGTTGACTCTGCGGTTGAACAATGAAAACGGCCCGTTGCGTTAGCAAGCGGGCCGGCACTGAAAGAAGAAAACGAGAACGATCAGCGGGCCCGGGTAGTCCTTACGGATAGGTCCAGCAGAAGGCTCGAAATCGAAAACATGACCCGAATCTAGCACGCGATTTTCATCGGTGCAGACCCTCCTCCTCGGGAGCGTCGGTCGAGATCGCGATCAGGCTGGCGCGGCGCCCCTTCATTTTCTTCCAGACGTACACGCCGTAGCCGGATCCGGCGTAGAGGCAGAAGATGCCAAACAACACGATGGGGGGGTGCACCATGACAAGCGCGATGGTCAGGGCGATCGCGACCGTCACGACAAACGGCACCGTGCGCTTGAGACTGAACTCCTTGAAGCTGTAGAACGGAAGGTTGGTCACCATCGTCAGGCCCGCCAGCAGCGTGAGCGTGAACGCAGTCCATATCAACCAAGACTGCTGCGCATCGATGTCCTTGAAGCCCGCGTCATCCATCACCCAGATGAACCCCATGACCAACGCGGCGGCGGCCGGACTGGGCAGGCCTTGAAAAAAGCGTTTGTCCACCACGCTCAGATTGGTGTTGAAGCGCGCCAGACGCAAAGCCGCACAGGCGCAGTAGATAAAGGCAGCCAGCCAACCCAGCTTGCCCATGCCCTTCAACGCCCACTCGTAGACGATCAGGGCGGGCGCAGCACCGAACGACACCATGTCTGACAGACTGTCCATCTGTTCGCCAAAAGTGCTCTGGGTGTTGGTCATGCGAGCCACGCGCCCATCGAGACTGTCAAGAACCATGGCGCAAAACACACCAATCGCGGATTGCTCGAAGCGTCCATTCATGGCCATCACGATGGCGTAGAAGCCGCCGAACAAGGCTGCGAGCGTGAACAGGTTGGGCAGGACATACACGCCCTTGCGGCGCCGGCGCGGCAACTCCTCGTCCGGATCGTGCTCGGGGATGTCTTGCAGGTTGCTCATGGGGCGAGCGTGGCGATCACGGTGGATGTGGCGCTGACCTTGTCGCCGGGCGCGACTTTCACCGTCGCCGTGAGCGGCAGGTAGACATCAACGCGGGAGCCAAAACGGATGAAGCCATAGCGCTGTCCACGCGTCAGGACGTCGCCTACCTTGGTATAGCAAAGGATGCGACGGGCAATCAAACCTGCCACCTGCACCAGCGTGACCGTGTGGCGACCCGAGGTGATCACCACCGCATTGCGCTCGTTCTCGGTCGAAGCCTTGTCGAGATCGGCATTGACGAAACGTCCCGGAAAGTAGGTGACCTTTGTGACTTGACCATCGACGCTGGCGCGGTTGCTGTGCACGTTGAACACATTCATGAACACGCTGATCAGCAGCGCATCCCGGTCGGCATACGGGTCACGAACCTTCTCGACTTTGACAATGCGGCCGTCGGCTGGCGAAAGCACCGCATCGGCGTCCTGCGGAATGGGGCGGGGCGGATCCCTGAAGAACTGCACCACGAACACAAGGGCCACCCAACACAGCAGCGACAACCAGCCCAGGCCCAGCCAACTGGTGGCGACCGCCAGACACAACGCGATGGCAATGAAGGGCCAGCCTTCTTTGGCGAGGATGGGATGGGGGTAATTCATGCGAGGCAGTCTACCTGTGGTGTTAAAGAAAAAGCCGCGAGCTGGGCTCGCGGCTTGCTGACAACCCGGGGCCGGTCAGCCCCCTCAGCCGTCGATCAGTTCTTCGATTGATCAACCAGACGGTTCTTCTTGATCCAAGGCATCATGGCGCGCAAGTTCTCGCCCACGACTTCAATCGGATGCTCGGCCGTCAGGCGGCGGCGCGACAACAGCGTCGGAGCACCAGCACGGTTTTCAAGAATGAAGCTCTTGGCGTACTCACCGGTCTGAATGTCCTTGAGTGCCTTGCGCATGGCGTTCTTGGTGTCCTCGGTCACGATCTTCGGTCCGGTCACGTACTCGCCGTACTCGGCGTTGTTCGAGATCGAGTAGTTCATGTTGGCGATGCCGCCCTCATAAATCAGGTCAACGATCAGCTTGAGTTCGTGCAGGCATTCGAAGTAGGCCATCTCCGGCGCGTAACCGGCTTCGGTCAGCGTCTCGAAACCGGCCTTGATCAGTTCGACAGCGCCGCCGCACAGCACGGCTTGTTCGCCGAACAGGTCGGTTTCGGTTTCTTCACGGAAGCTGGTTTCAATGACGCCAGCCTTGCCGCCGCCGTTGGCCGAGGCGTAGCTCAGTGCCAGATCACGTGCCTTGCCAGAACGGTCGGCGTGCACAGCGATCAGGTGCGGCACACCGCCACCTTGGGTGTAGGTCGAACGCACGGTGTGACCCGGCGCCTTCGGTGCCACCATCCACACGTCGAGGTCGGCGCGCGGAACGACTTGCCCATAGTGCACGTTAAAGCCGTGTGCGAAGGCCAGCGAGGCGCCTTGCTTCATGTGGGCGGCGATGTCGTTGTAGACCGCAGCGATCTGCTCATCAGGCAGCAAGATCATGACGATGTCGGCGGCCTTGACGGCCTCGACGACTTCGAGCACCTTCAGGCCGGCCTTCTCGGCCTTGCTCCACGAAGGACCACCCTTGCGCAGGCCGACCGTCACATTGACGCCGCTGTCGTTCAGGTTTTGGGCGTGGGCGTGGCCTTGCGAGCCGTAGCCGAGGATCGTGACGGTCTTGCCCTTGACGAGGCTCAGGTCGGCGTCTTTGTCGTAATAAACGTTCATGGTGTTCTCCTTGGGTTCAGTAATTTTTGGTGGGGTGCGGGTTCAAACGCGCAAGATGCGCTCTCCGCGACCGATCCCGCTGGTACCGGTGCGCACAGTTTCAAGAATGGCGGCTCGGTCGATGGCCTCAATGAAGGCATCGAGCTTCGACGAGTCGCCGGTCAATTCGATGGTGTAGCTTTTCTCGGTCACGTCAATGATTCGGCCGCGGAAGATGTCCGCCATGCGTGTCATCTCCTCGCGCTCCTTGCCCACTGCGCGCACCTTGATCAGCATCAGCTCGCGCTCCGTGTAGGCACCCTCGGTGAGATCGACCACCTTGACGACCTCGATCAAGCGGTTGAGGTGCTTGGTGATCTGCTCGATCACCTCGTCGGAACCGGTGGTGACGATCGTCATGCGCGACAGCGACGAGTCTTCGGTCGTCGCCACGGTCAAGCTCTCGATGTTGTAGCCACGGGCCGAGAAAAGTCCCACCACGCGCGAAAGCGCACCGGGTTCGTTTTCGAGCAGCAGCGCAATGATGTGTTTCATGAGTCTTGTCGCTTCGCTCTGAAAGCCCGGAAGGGGTGTTTGCCGGCCTCAGGCGACGCTTGAGTAAAGTTATTGTCAATTCCGGTTGCGTACGGTGTTCGAAGGAGGTTTGGCAGGAGCGGTAACCCCTGCGCCGCCCCAGCGTTCAGCGCATCACAGGTCTTCGGAACCCAGCAGCATTTCGCTGATGCCCTTGCCCGCCTTGACCATCGGCCAGACGTTTTCTTCCTGATCGGTACGGATGTCGAGGAACACGGTGCGGTCTTTCAGACGGATCGCCTCGCGCAACGCGCCTTCCACATCAGCTGGCCGCTCGATCTTGAAGCCCACATGCCCGTAGGCCTCGGCGAGTTTCACGAAATCGGGCAGCGCGTCCATGTAACTGTGCGAGTAGCGGCCGCCGTAATCGAGCTGCTGCCACTGCCGGACCATGCCGAGGTAGCGGTTGTTGAGCGATATCACCTTGACCGCAGTGCTGTACTGGAAGCAGGTCGACAGCTCCTGGATGCACATCTGGATCGACCCTTCGCCGGTCACACAGAACACGTCCGACTCGGGTTTGGCCAGCTTGATACCCATGGCGTAGGGCAGGCCCACACCCATGGTTCCCAGGCCGCCCGAATTGATCCAGCGGCGAGGCTGGTCAAACCGGTAGTACTGCGCAGCCCACATCTGGTGCTGGCCCACGTCTGAGGTGATGTAAGCGTCGCTGTCCTTGGTCAGCTCCCACAGCTTTTCGATCACGAACTGAGGCTTGATGACCTCGTCGCTGGGGGTGTACTTCAGGCACTCGCGACCACGCCAGGCGCTGATCTGAGACCACCAGGCTGTCAACGCATTGCCGTCGGTCTTGAGTTGCGACTCCTTGATCTGCGCGATCAGTTCCTGCAACACGTCCTTCACGTCGCCCACGATGGGAATATCGACCTTGACGCGCTTCGAGATGGATGACGGGTCAATATCAACGTGAATGATCTTGCGCTCAACCGAAGCGAAGTGAGCAGGATTGCCAATCACGCGGTCATCGAAGCGCGCACCCACCGCCAGTAGGACGTCGCAGTTCTGCATCGTCATGTTGGCTTCATAAGTGCCATGCATGCCCAGCATGCCAAGGAACTTCGGGTCACTGGCCGGGAAAGCACCCAAGCCCATCAGCGTGTTTGTGCAGGGATAGCCCAGCAGGTTCACCAACTCGCGCAGTTCAGCCGAAGCCTCGCCCAGGATCACGCCGCCACCGCTGTAGATGTAGGGCCGCTTGGCCGCCATCAGCAGCTGCACGGCCTTGCGGATCTGCCCGCCGTGGCCCTTGCGAACTGGGCTGTAAGAGCGCATCTCGAGCGTGGCCGGATAGGAAAAAGCCGTGGTCTTGAGAGACACGTCCTTCGGGATGTCGACCACCACGGGACCGGGGCGACCGGTGCGCGCGATGTGAAAAGCTTTCTTGAGCGTCAGCGCGAGATCACGCACATCCTTCACGAGGAAGTTGTGCTTGACGATCGGGCGGGTGATGCCCACCGTGTCGCACTCCTGGAACGCATCCAGACCGATGGCCGGCGTGGGCACCTGACCGGTGATGATCACCATCGGGATGCTGTCCATGTAGGCCGTGGCGATCCCGGTGATCGCGTTGGTAACACCTGGGCCGGACGTGACCAGAGCCACGCCCACCTCGCCGGTAGCGCGGGCGTACCCGTCGGCAGCGTGAACGGCCGCCTGCTCGTGGCGCACTAACACGTGCTCGATGGTGTTTTGCTTGTACAGCGCGTCGTAGATGTAAAGCACCGCGCCGCCGGGATAGCCCCAGAGGTACTTGACGTTTTCGAGCTGCATGCACCGAACAAGGATTTCAGATCCGTTCGGTTCAGGGGTAGCGCCGGGGGAAAGCTGAGACGACGCCGAATCGGCGCCCTTGATCTCGGCGTCAGACATGTCCATGTGGAACCTTTGCGAATTTCTCTAACGAAAAACCATCGGTGGCCCTCTCCGCGCTCTTTTGGAGCGGGTGTGGCGCCTGCTGGATCATCTGGAGGCGCCTCAGGTCGAGGTCACCGAGCATGATCAAACTGTTGTGCAACTCGCGATTATGGCATCCCCAGCCCGCTTGAGGTGGGCCGGCCGAGGTTGCCAGCATGGTGCGATGAGATACTCCCCAACCGTCGTTCCCGCCCAGCTTTGAGGCATTCCGTCCTTGGCCTCCGAAAAAGAACTCTCCGACTTCCTGAAAAGCGTCGAGAAACGTGCGTTCAAGCGAGCGGTCTACGCCGTTCGCGATGAAGATGCGGCGCTGGACATCGTGCAGGACGCCATGATCAAGCTGGCGGAGAACTACGCCGATCGTCCCAGCGCCGAATGGCCGCCACTTTTCCAGCGCATCCTGGGCAACGCCACGATGGACTGGTTTCGCCGCCAGAAGGTTCGCGGCGCTCTATTCCGCAATTTCTCCGAATTCGAGCCGGCTGGCGAAGACGGGGATTTCGACATTCTCGAAACCCTTGAAGCCATGGAAGGCAGCGCGGGCGCAGAAAGTGCTGCTGATGCGTTGTCGCGTGACCAGGCCCTCGGACTGATCGAGGCCGAAATCGGTGAATTGCCGGCCCGTCAACGAGAAGCGTTCCTGCTGCGTTACTGGGAGGAACTTGATGTGGCCGAGACGGCGTCAGTCATGGGTTGCTCCGAGGGCAGCGTGAAAACGCACTGCTCTCGCGCAGTGCATGCGCTTGCCAAGGCTTTGAAGTCGAAAGGAATAGTCCCATGACAAACAGCACTTCCCGAAATTCGGCCCAGATTGCCGCTGTCGAGTCGCGGCTGGGCCTCAGACTGGCCGCTCGTCTGTCAGAGGGCGCCGATCAACTCCCGCACGATGTCACTGAGCGCCTGCGTTTCGCCCGCGGTCTGGCGCTGTCTCGCATGTCACAAACGGCGCAGTCGACGGTCAACATGGTCGGGGCCAACGCTGGCGGTGTGGCCAGCATCATGCTCGGCTCGCGCGGGGCCGGCGGCCCGGGCTGGTGGCGGCCTGCGGCTTCGCTTTTGCAGGTCCTGGCCCTGGCGGGTGGGCTGTTCCTGATCGGGCACCTTCACGCCCAAGCCCAGATCTCGGCAGCCGCCGAGATCGATACGGCATTGCTTTCCGACGATCTTCCACCCGAGGCCTACAACGACCCGGGTTTCGTCGAATTCCTCAAGACATCGTCCGACTGAGCGCGCCACGCATGCCTTTGAGCGACGCACTCCCGTCATTGACATCCACTGCGGTCGTACGACGCTGGATGGCTCTCGGGAGCCTGCTCATCGCTTCGGCCTTGGCGATGTCGGCCCACGCCATTCCCGTCGTGGGGCAGGAGCCCCAGTCAGCGGCGCCACCTCGCGCTGCCGAGCAGGGTCCCAAGTGGGCCTCGCTGCTGCCTGCACACCGAGTGGCACTCAAGCCGCTCGAGCACGACTGGAACACCTTCGGCCCCGATCAAAAGAAAAAATGGATCGAACTCGCAGCACAGTTTCCCTCGCTATCAGGTGACGAGCGCCAGCGCATCCAGGCCCGCATGACCGAATGGGCGAAGCTGACGCCGCAGCAGCGTGGTGCTGCCCGGTTCCAGTTCAAGCAAGCCAAGGAGTTGGCTCCAACCAACCGGCAGGCCCGTTGGGACGCTTACCAGGCGCTGCCAGACGATCAGAAAAAAGAACTCGCTTCGCGCGCAGTGCCACCCCAGGCGCAAGCTGAATCGGTTCGCCGTGCAAGAGCCTTGCGCGCCGAAAGCGCCAGCCAGCCCGGTGCGCAATCCAAATCGAATGTGGTGTCGACCGATTCCGCACGCCAGCCGCGGTCGGTCGCTCCAGCGGTCGTTCAAGCGCCCGCAGGTGCCACGACCAACCTGATCTCGAAGCAGGCGACCCCGCCAGCGCACCAACAAGCGGGGTTACCCAAGATCACGGCATCACCCAACTTCGTGAACCCAGCAACCCTGCTGCCGAAAAGCGGGCCTCAGGGTGCTGCGGTGGTGGCGCCCGGTGCTCCTGCTGCACCCGCCCACCCATGAGTTCCGGCATCACCGTGGGTGCGGCTGAGGCCGGTACCGCTCCTGGCCTCAAGCGGCGCATGGCCTGCTTCGTATACGAAGGCATGATGCTTTTCGGCATCGGCCTCATCCCCGGCGCGATCGGCGCGCTGTTCACCGCCATGACAGGGCACAACCACCCCTTGCAAAGCGACGCGGCCCTGCGTGTGATTGCCTTCTTGATCTATGGCGTTTATTTCACCTGGTTCTGGTCAAGGCGCGGTCAGACGCTGCCCATGCAAACTTGGCACATCAAGCTGGTGACGCTGTCCGGTCAGCCGCTTTCGCAGGAACGTGCGCTGATGCGCTATGTCGCCAGTTGCGCGTGGTTTGCGCCGGCCACTGTGCTGGCGGCCCTCAACCACTGGGAGCGCTGGGACGCACTGGCCGCCATCGGGGTTGGCGTGATGGCCTACGCGCTGCTGTCCTTGCTGCACCCTCGGCGTCAGTTCTGGCACGACGCTTTGTGCGGCACGCAGTTGATCGACGCGCCTCCCGAGAAAAAGCGTCGCTGATTTCTGCTGCAGCCCCGCCCTGCTGAACCCACCACGCGGAATCCAGACAACAAAAAGCCCGCTCGCAGCGGGCTTTCTTACGGCTGAAAAAGATCAGACCGCGTCTTCGTCGGTCTCTCCGGTGCGGATGCGAACCACCCGCTCGACGTTGGTGACGAAGATCTTGCCGTCGCCGATCTTGCCGGTCTTGGCCGCCTTGACGATCGCTTCGATGCAGCGCTCGACATCGGCATCTTTGACCACCACCTCGACCTTCACCTTGGGCAGGAAGTCGACCACGTACTCTGCGCCGCGATACAGCTCGGTGTGGCCCTTCTGGCGCCCGAAGCCCTTGACTTCGGTCACGGTCAAGCCAGCCACGCCAACTTCGGCCAGCGCCTCACGGACTTCCTCGAGCTTGAACGGTTTGACGACGGCGGTGATCTGCTTCATGCGGTGCTCCTGATGGCGGGTGCGTGAAAAGAGTTTAAGCGCGGAATTTCGAGGTGATCGGATAGCGCCAATCGCGCCCGAAGCCACGGTGCGTGATGCGAATACCCACCGGCGCCTGACGCCGTTTGTATTCGTTGATCTTGATGAGCCGGGTCACGCGCTCAACGTCGGCACGCTCGAACCCGGCGGCCACGATGGTGTCGATGCTCTGGTCGTTTTCCATGTAGCGCTCGACCACTTCGTCGAGCACCGCGTACTCCGGCAAGCTGTCCTGATCCTTCTGGTCGGGCCGCAATTCGGCCGATGGCGCGCGCGTGAGGATGCGCATAGGGATCACCTCGCCAAGACCACCGTTGGGTTGCGCGTTCTTCCAGTGACACAGCCGGTACACGAGCGTCTTGGCCACGTCCTTGATGACCGCAAAGCCCCCGGCCATGTCGCCATACAGCGTGCAGTAGCCGGTGGCCATCTCGCTCTTGTTGCCGGTGGTCAGCACGATCGAGCCGAACTTGTTCGACAGCGCCATCAGCAAGGTGCCGCGGATGCGCGCCTGGATGTTTTCTTCGGTCGTGTCTTCTGGCAGCCCGGCGAACTCGGCGGCCAGACCTTGCTTGAACGCATCGAACATCGGCGCGATCGAGATCTCGTCGTAGCGCACGCCCAAGCGCCCGGCCATGTCGCGCGCGTCGATCCAAGAGATGTCGGCCGTATACGGCGACGGCATCATCACCGTGCGCACCTTGTCAGGCCCCAGCGCATCCACCGCCACCGCCAGCACCAGCGCCGAATCAACCCCGCCGCTCAGCCCGATCAGCACGCCGGGAAAGCCGTTCTTGCCGATGTAGTCACGCACGCCGGTGACCAGCGCGCCCCAAGCCTGCGCCTCGAGACGCGGCACTTCGGTGATCTCGCCGGCCAAGGCGTCGGCCGACACCTCGAGCAGCAGCAGCGCTTCTTCGAACATCGCTGCGCGCGCGGCGACGCGGCCGGTGGCATCGACCGCAAACGAGGCGCCGTCGAACACCACCTCGTCCTGCCCGCCACACAGGTGCGCGTACAAGAGAGGCATGCCGACATCGCGGGCGCGTTCGCCCATGCGGGCCTCGCGCTCGTCGACCTTGCCCAGGTGATACGGCGAGGCGTTCAGCACGCACAGCACCTGCGCGCCGGCGGCCCGGGCCGCGCGGGCCGGCTCGTTAAACCACGCGTCCTCGCAGATCGCCAGCCCGAAGCGCACGCCGCCCACACTGAACACCACCGCGCCCAGCCCCGCATCGCGGCCCGAGGCAAAGTAGCGGCGCTCGTCAAACACTTGGTAGTTGGGCAGCTCGCGCTTGCAGTAGGTGGCGATCAGGCGACCCTCGCTGAGCACCGAAGCCGCGTTGTGGCGCACCGGCACCGCGTGCGACTTGGTCCTAACATCGCCTCGATCACCCCATTGATGCGGATGCCCCACCACCACATGCAAACCCGGCAAATCCGCGAGCGCCTTGGCGCAGTCGATCAACGCGTCCTGACAGGCCTGCATGAACGCCGGTCTGAGCAGCAGGTCTTCGGGGGGGTAGCCGCACAGGCTCAACTCGGGTGTGATCACCAGTTGAGCGCCGAGCGCATGGGCGCGGCGGGCCGACTCGACGATCTTCGCGGCGTTGCCGGCGAGGTCGCCCACGGTCGGATTGATCTGCGCCAGAGCGACTTTGACCGTGGGTTGCGAGGGCATCTTCAGGGTGCTTATGCCGGGTGAAACAGCGTTGAAGAATTATGTCATCCGGGTTCACGACCACCCCGCCGGCATCGACGCGGCGCAGTGGAACGCGCTGCTCGCCGCGCAGAGTGGCGCCACGCCGTTCATGCGCCACGAGTACCTCTTGGCGCTGCACGATTCGCTCAGCGCCTGTGCCGACACCGGCTGGCGCGCACAGTTCCTGTCGCTGCACGATGGCGACGCGCTGGTGGGGGCCTGTCCGCTGTACGTCAAGGACCATTCCTACGGCGAATACGTGTTCGACTGGGCCTGGGCCGATGCCTACCAACGCCACGGCCTCCACTACTACCCCAAGCTGCTGAACGCGGTGCCGTTCACGCCGGTGCCCGGACCACGCCTGCTCGCACGCGATCAGGCCTCACGGGTGGCGCTGCTGCGCGCCATGGAGCAGTACGCGACCCAAGGCGGCTTGTCATCGGCGCACCTGCTGTTCATGGATGAGGCCGACGCCAACGCCGCCCGCAGCGCCGGCTGGATGATGCGCAGCACCGTGCAGTTCCACTGGACACAGCGCGAGGCCGAACCCTGGGCCGACTTCGCGGATTTCCTGGCCAGCTTGCAGCGCGAAAAACGCAAAAAGATCCAGCAGGAGCGCCGCCGTGTGGTCGATGCCGGCGTGCACTTCGAAACGCTGCGCGGGCTCGAGATCGGTGAGGCCGACTGGGACTTTTTCTACCGCTGCTACACGCTGACTTATCAGGCGCACCGCTCCACGCCCTACCTCACGCGCGATTTCTTCAATCGCATGGCGAGCACGATGCCCGAGCACTGGCTGCTGTTCATCGCCAGCCGTGAAGGTGAGCGCATTGCCGCCTCGCTGATCGGCATTGACGACGAGCGCGGCACGGCGTTCGGCCGCTACTGGGGTGCCACCGAGCAGGTCAGCTGCCTGCACTTCGAAGCCTGCTACTACCAGCCGCTGGCCTGGTGCATGGCGCACGGCTACCGACGCTTTGAAGGCGGCGCGCAAGGCGAGCACAAGATGGCGCGCGGCCTGCTGCCGGTGCAAACGCACTCGGCGCACTGGCTGGCGCACCCGCAGTTCGCTCAGGCCGTGGCCGATTTCCTGCAGCGCGAAGGCGCAGGCATCGACCACTACATGGACGAGCTCAACGAGCGCGTGCCCTTCAAGGCTTCTTGAAGTCGCCCGCGAAGCCGAACACGAAGCCCTCGGGCTTGAGGTGCCGGCGCAGCGCCGCGTTGACCTGCTCAAGCGTGAGCGCTTGCAACTGGGCATCGACCTCGGCAGCGCGCGCAAAGGTGCGCCCGACGTGCAAGTTGTTGGCCAGCGCGCCGGCCACCGAGGCGTCTTGCGCGCGCGAAAGCCGCCGGTAGCTCAGCAAGCCGCGCTGACCTTCGGCGAGTTCCTGCGCGGTGAAGCCGTCTTTCAGCGCGCGCGCCAGTTCTTCGCGGAACGCGGCTTCCACCTTGGGCTGGTTTTGCGGCGCGAAGATCGCGCTGGCCTTCCACTCGGAGTTGGGCTCGAAGCTGTTCCAGCCGATCGAGCTGCGCACGTCGTACGACAGGCCCTCGACCTCGCGGATGCGCTTCCACAGCCGCGAGTTGCCGCCCGAACCCAGCAGGTAGTTGGCCATGGTGAGCGCGGCGTAGTCGGCGTCGCTGTCGGTCAGTGGCAGCGGGTACTCGACGAGCATGGTGGCGTTTTGCTTGTCGGGCGTGGCCAGCATCAGCCGCTCGGGCGGCACCGCCACCAGCGGGTCGGGCACGCGGGTGTAGGCCTCGCCGCTCGGCCAGTCGCCCAAGGCGGCTTGCAGCGCCTTGCGCACCGCCGCCACGTCCATGTCGCCCACCGCAGCAAACTCGCCGGATGACGCCCCGTAGAAACGCCGGTGGTGCTCGCGCACCTGCTCGAGCGTCACGCTGCCCACGTCCTGCACGATCTCATCGAAGGTGCGCGCGTAGCGCAAGTCGCCGCGCGGATACGGGTTGCCCAGTCGGGCCAGCGCGTTGGCCACCACCGCCTGCGGCTCCTTGCGCTGCTGCTCGATCGCCGACAGTGACTGACGGCGCACCTCCTCGAGGGCATCGGCCGGCAGGCTCGGGTGGCGCAGCAGATCGCCCACCAGCGCGATCGCCTCGGCCAACTGGCCGCGCCGCGAACTCAGGCTCACGCTCACGTAGCCGGCACCGCCCCCGATGCTCATCTCGGTGTTGAGTGCGTCGAGACGGTCTTGCACCTGCTGGCGCGTCATGGTCAGGCTGCCCTTGTCGAGCAGCGCGGCCACGGTTTCGGCCACTTCGGTCTGACCGAAGAGCGTCTTCTCGTTGCCAAAGCGCAAGGTCAGCGTTGCCCGCACCGCCGCGCCGCGGGTGCCCTTGGGCAGCAGCGCCGCCTTCACGCCGCCCACATCGAAGCGCTGTGTGCGCTGCTCGATGTTGGCCGGCGTGGCCTCGAAGGCCTCGACCGCGGCAGCCGCGATTTGCGGCTTGAAGCCCTTCAGCTCGGCAGCCACATCCACGCGCGCCGGCACCGGTGCGCGCTGCGGCTTGTCTGAAGGCAGGTACACACCCAGCGTGCGGTTGGAGGTCAGCAGGCTTTGCTCGGCCACGCGCTGCACATCGGCCAGCGTGGCGTCGCGCACGCGGTCACGCGTCAGGAAAAACAGCCGCCAGTCGCCCTGGGCCACGCTCTCGCTGAGCGAAATGCCCACCGTCTCGGGGTTGGTGAAAGCCAGGTCCCAGCCCTTGAGCCACTTGGTCCTGGCGCGCTCGAGTTCCTCGGCGGTGATCGGCTCGCGCGCCACCGATTCCAGTGTGGCCAGCAGCTCGCTGCGCGCCGCGTCCACGTCCTGATCGGGGCCGAGCTGCGCGCCGAACAGCGCGAATCCCGGCTCGGCCAGGCCCATCGAGAACGCGAAGGTGGAAGCAGCCAGGTTCTTTTCGGTGAGCCGCTTGTGCAGCCGCCCGCCCGGGGCCTCGCCCATGATCAGGTCGAGCAGTTCGACCGCCGCGTAGTCGGGGTGCGCGCCGGGCGCCACGTGGTACGCCGCGTAGAGCACCGGCACGCCGCCGCTACGACGCAGCGTGATGCTGCGCTCGCCGTCTTGCACCGGGTCGAGCGTGTACAGCACCGGCAGCACGCGCTTGGGCTTGGCGATGGCGCCATACGTCTGCGCAATCCACGGCAGGATCTGCTGGCGCGGGAACTTGCCCGAGACGATCAGTGTCGCGTTGTCGGGCTGGTAGTACTGGCGGTAGAACGCCTGCAGACGGGGGATGTCGACGTTTTCGACGTCGGTGCGCGCGCCAATGGTGTCCTTGCCGTAGTTGTGCCACTGGTACATCGCAGCCAGCGTCTTCGAGAACAGGATGCGGTCGGGGCTGTTCTCGCCCATTTCCATTTCGTTGCGCACCACCGTCATCTCGGTGTCGAGATCGCGCCGGGCGATGTAGCTGTGGGTCATCGAGTCGGCCTGCCAGCCGAGGTACCAGCGCAGGTTGTCGTCGTTGGCCGAGAAGCTCGCGGTGTAGTTGGTGCGATCGAACCAGGTGCTGCCGTTGGCGGCCAGCCCGCGCCGGGTGAACTCGGCCCACACCTTGGGGTGGTTGGGCGAGCCCTTGAACAGCAGGTGCTCGAGCAGGTGCGCCATGCCGGTCTCGCCGTAGTTCTCGTGGCGCGAGCCGACGTGATACGTCAGGTTGACCGTGGTCGTGGGCTTGGAGTCATCGGGGATCAGCAGCACCTGCAGGCCATTGGCCAGCCGGTATTCGTCGATGCCTTCGACCGATTGCACGCGGCTCACACCCGCCGGCAACGCCTGCGCCGAAGCGCTCGGCGCCGCGCACAGCGCGGCAAGACTGAAACACAGCACAACGGCGAATTCGCGCACGGATCGGTTCACGGTATGGCCCTTCAGGCGGGGTTGAAGGTCGGTCAGAGCGCGAAAACCGGTGCGCGGTTCCCTGCCCGGCGGCGTGTCGCCGCCCGGCAAGGGAACGCGGCTGGATCAGCCGGCGATCGACTTCTTGTAGTTGGCGATGCCCGAGGAGATTTCCTCGTGCGCAGCCTCAGGGCCCGACCAGCCCTGAACCTTGACCCACTTGTTGGGCTCGAGATCCTTGTAGTGCTCGAAGAAGTGCTGGATGGTGCGCAGCTGCAGCTCGTGCAGGTCTTCGGGCTTTTGCCACTTCGAGTAGATCGGCAGCAGCTTGTCGATGGGCACGGCCAGCAGCTTGGCGTCCATGCCGGCTTCGTCTTCCATGTTGAGCATGCCGATCGCACGGCACGTCACCACGCAGCCGGCAACCAGCGGGAACGGCGTGATCACCAGCACGTCGACCGGGTCGCCATCGCCCGAGATGGTTTGCGGCACGTAGCCGTAGTTGCACGGGTAGTGCATGGCGGTGCTCATGAAGCGGTCAACGAACAGCGCGCCGCTTTCCTTGTCGACCTCGTACTTCACGGGGTCGGCGTTCATCGGGATCTCGATGATCACGTTGAACTGCTCGGGGGCCTTCTTACCGGGGGAGACTTTGTCGAAGCTCATGGGTGGCTCAGTTGGTGTGAACAAGAAGCCCCGGATGTTACCGACGCGCCTTTCGGTTCACTGACACCCCACCCGGCCCGAACGGATCAGGGCGAGCGCGAGCCCACGCCGAGCCTGCGCATCAGCGATGCGTAGAGAATTCGGGCCCTGAGTGTTTCCACCGCGAGCCACATGCAACGTGGAATCAACTGCTTTTCCATCGGGCGGATGCTAGTCATGCGTCGGGTTGACAGGCCTAGGGATATGGCCGTGTTGACACCGGCACCGATCCGACTGCTTTTATGACACCTGGTCGCTTTCGACCAACATCTTGATTCCCCTCAACGGAGACGACCTCATGGACCCCTACGACCACGACCTCGAGCGCGGCATGCGCAACCGGCGCCGCATGCTGGGCGATGCCTGGGTCGACAAGTCGGTGGCCAGCGCCAACGACTTCACCGCCGAATTCCAGAACTTCATCACCCGCTACGCCTGGCATGAGATCTGGGGGCGCCCG
>CANGBT010000029.1 GCA_947452135.1 Burkholderiales bacterium | reverse complement strand
TGATGAGCGAAGGCAAGACGGTGGCGGTGTTCCAGCTGGAAAGCTCGGGCATGCAGCGCATGCTGCGCGACGCCAAGCCCAGCGTGTTCGAAGACGTGATCGCGCTGGTGGCGCTGTACCGCCCCGGCCCGATGGACCTGATCCCGAGCTTTTGCGCGCGCAAGCACGGCCGCGAGGAAGTCGAGTACCCGCATGCGCTGATGCGTGAGGTGCTCGAGGAGACCTACGGGATCATGGTCTACCAGGAGCAGGTCATGCAGGTGGCCCAGATCGTGGGCGGCTACACGCTGGGCGGCGCTGACTTGCTGCGCCGAGCGATGGGCAAGAAAAAGCTCGAGGAAATGATGACGCACCGCGCCATCTTTGCCGAGGGTGCGGCCAAGAAGGGCATCGGCGAGCTCAAGGCCAACGAGATCTTCGACCTGATGGAGAAGTTCGCGGGCTACGGCTTCAACAAGTCGCACGCCGCGGCCTACGCGCTGCTCGCGTACCACACGGCCTGGGCCAAGGTGCATTACCTGGCCGAGTTCACCGCCGCCAACATGAGCGTGGCGATCGACGACACCGACAAGCTCAAGATCTTTCACGACGACGCGGTGGCGCTGGGCATCGTGTTCGAGCCGCCCGACGTGAATGCCGGCGGATACCGCTTCGAGCCCATCACGCCGGCCGACGCCGAACGCCGCAAGGGCGAGCGCGGCCGCGTGCGCTACGGACTGGGCGCCATCAAGGGCACCGGCCAAAGCGCCATCGAGGCCATCGTGGCCGCGCGCACGTCAGGCGGCGCGTTCACCAGCTTGTTCGACTTTTGTGCGCGTGTCGACCGCGCCCGCATCAACAAGCGCACTGTCGAGGCGCTGATCAAGGCCGGGGCCTTCGACCGCTGGGGCGTCGAGCGCGCATCGCTGATGACCAGCGTGGGCCTGGCGTTCGAATTTGCCGATTCGCAGGCGGCGCATGCCGACCAGGGCGGCCTGTTTGACTTTGACGACTCGCACGGTTCGTCCACGCAGGAGCCGCCGCTCGTCGAGGCCTCCGCCTGGAGCATTCGCGAGCGGCTGATGCTCGAGAAGACGGCGCTGGGTTTTTACCTGTCGGGGCATTTGTTTGACCACAGCGCCGACGAGGTACGTCAGTTCGCCCGCCGCAGCAACGCCGATGTGCTTGACAGTCGCGAGCCGCAGATGCTGGCCGGCATCGTGGGCGATTTGCGGGTGGTCAACGGGCAGCGTGGGCGCGTGGCGATCTTCAAGCTCGACGACAAGACCGAGGTCATCGAGGCGGTGGCCAACGAGGAGTTGCTCAACGCGAACCGCGATCTGCTCAAGGACGACGAACTCGTCATCGTGCAGGGCAAAGTGCAGCCTGATCGTTTTTCGGGCGGGTTGCGCTTGAACGTGCAGCAGGTGTGGAGCCTGACGGATGCGCGCTGCCGCTTCGGTCAGTACCTCAGCGTGCAGGTCAACGGCAGCGTGCCGCCGGTCGACGAGCTGCTGCGCGACTTTCCGCCGCGGCGCGTGCCCAGCGAACACGGTGAGCTGCTGCAGGGCCTGCCGGTGCGGCTGCACATCCGCCGCCCTGCCGAGCATGGCGAGGTCCGTGGTGATCTCGATCTGGGCGAGCAGGCGCGCTTTTATCCGTGCGATGAGGCGCTTGAGCGCTGGCGGCTGGCCGCCCACGCCCGCGCGGCACGCGTGGTCTACGAACACCCCACCGCCGACGACTACTGATGCGCTCCCCAGGCGAGCATGGGTGCGCGTCGACTGAAAGCCCACACACGCGATGAACAAGGCCTTCACCAGGGAGTCGGACGACGCCGATGACGACGACGAAGTCGGCGCGCCGTCGATCCCGGCGGGTGCGAAGAACTACGTGACGCCGGCGGGCTATGCGCGGCTGCGCGCCGAGCTGATGAGCCTGCTCGATGTCGAGCGCCCGAAGGTGGTTGATGTGGTGTCGTGGGCGGCCAAGAACGGTGACCGATCGGAAAACGGTGACTACCTCTACGGCAAGAAGCGGCTGCGCGAGATCGACCGGCGCATCCGTTTCCTGTCCAAGCGCCTCGACATCGCCGAGGTCGTGGATCCGTCGGTGCATCACGGCAGCGACCGGGTGTTCTTTGGCGCCACCTTGCGCTACGTGAACGCCCGCGACGAGGTCCGCACGATCACCATCAAGGGTGTGGACGAGTCGGACAGCACCGCCGGCGAGGTCAGCTGGATCGCACCCATCGCGCGCGCGCTGCTGGGCACGCGCGTGGGTGACGAGATCCGCGTGCAGACGCCGGCCGGCGTCGACACGATCGAAGTGCTGGAGGTGAACTACCCCGCGGCGCCTGCGGTGACGGGCTGACGCCTGAACGCCCGCTCAGGGCTTGGTTCGACCGACGTGCAGCACCGCGGCTGAGCGCTTGAGCGTGCGGATCACGTCGGCCAGATGCAGCCGGTCGCGCACGGCCAGCAGCAGCTTCAGCTCGGCGGTGTCGGCCACGGCCTGATCGCCCATGTCGATGTGCGTGATATCGGCCTCGGCGGCGGCCACGGCGGTGGCCACCTCGGCCAGCACCCCCTTGCCGTTGCGCAGCAGCAAGGACACCCCGGTCTCGAACGCACGCGTGGGCTGCTCGGCCCAGTCGACGTTCAGCCAGCCTTCGTTGTCGCGATCGAAGAGGCGCTTGCCCACCGAGCATTCGGTGGTGTGGATCAGCAGGCCTTCGCCGCGGCCGAGGTAACCGAGGATCGAGTCGCCGGGGATCGGCCGGCAGCAACTTGCCAGTTGCACCGACAGGCCCTCGCTGCCGTCGATCAGCACCATGCTTTGCGCCGGCGTGGACTCATCCAGGCCGTAGCGACCCATCGTCAGCGTCACCGCATCAGGACGGGCGCCGTGCTCTGTGAGCAGCCGAGCCAGCCGCTTGGCCACGATCGAGGCGATCTTGCGACCCAGGCCGATGTCGGTGAGCAACTCCTCGCGGCTGCGTGTGCCGCTCCAGCGCAACAGCGCAGGCCACACCGAGGGCTGCGTGCCCAAGCCGTCATCAGGCGGCATCGACAGCCCTTCGGCGCGCAGTGCCTGGGCGAGCATCTTGGCGCCGAGGTCTTGCGATTCCTCGAGCTCCATGGTCTTGAGGTGGTGCCGGATCTTCGAGCGAGCCCGTCCGGTGCGCACGAAATTCAGCCAACCCGGGTTCGGCTTGGCACCCGCCGCGGTGACGATTTCCACCACGTCGCCGCTGTGCAGCTCGGTTCTCAGGGCGACCGGCTCGGCGTTGACCTTGGCCGCCACGCAGCGGTCACCCACATCGGAGTGGATGGCGTAGGCAAAGTCCACCGGTGTGGCGCCCTTGGGCAAGGCGAGGATCTTCGACTTGGGCGTGAACACATAGACTGCGTCGGGGAACAGGTCGATCTTGACGTGCTCGAGGAACTCGCTGGCGTCGCGTGTCTCATCCTGGATGTCGATGAGCGACTGCAGCCACATCGCGCCCAGCCGCTGTGCTTCCTGAGCGTTGGACGGCGCGTTGTTCTTGGTCTTGTACATCCAGTGCGCCGCGATGCCTTTTTCGGCCACCGCGTGCATCGGCTCGGTACGCACCTGGAACTCCACCGCGGTGCCCAGCGGGCTGACCAGCGTGGTGTGCAGCGACTGGTAGCCGTTGGCCTTGGGAATGGCGATGTAGTCCTTGAAGCGCCCCGGCAACGGCTTGTAGAGCTGGTGCAGAACGCCCAGCGCCAGGTAGCACTCGGGCAGCGTCGACACCACGATGCGAAAGCCGAAGATGTCGTTCACCTGCGCGAAGCTCAGGTGCTTTTCGGTCATCTTGCGATAGATCGAAAACACGGTCTTCTCGCGCCCGAACACCTGAACCTTCAGGTTGGACTGGGCAAACGCCCGCTCGACATCGCGCTGGATGCGTTCGACCACGTCACGGCGGTTGCCGCGGGCCTTGAACACCGCCTTCGAAAGGGCTTTTTCGCGCCAAGGGCGCAGGTACCGGAACGACAGCTCCTGCAACTGGCGGTAGGTCTGATTGAGCCCCAGCCGGTGCGCGATGGGCGCGTAGATGTCGAGGGTTTCGCGTGCAATGCGCAGGCGCTTGTCGGGCGCCATCGAGCCCATCGTGCACATGTTGTGCATGCGGTCGGCCAGCTTGATCAGGATCACGCGCACGTCGCGCGCCATGGCCAGCAGCATCTTGCGGAAGGACTCGGCCTGCGACTCCTCGCGGGTCGAGAACTGCAGCTTGTCGAGTTTGGTGAGTCCGTCGACCAGTTCGGCCGTGGGCGCGCCGAAGCGCTCGATCAACTCGGCCTTGGTGATGCCGCAGTCTTCCATCGCGTCGTGCATCAGCGCGGCCATGATGGCCTGCGCATCGAGCTTCCAGTCGGCGCAAAGCCCCGCGACGGCGATCGGGTGCGTGATGTAGGGCTCGCCGCTTGCACGGTACTGCCCCAAGTGCGCCTCGTCGGCAAATCGGTAGGCGTCGCGGACCCGGCGTATTTCGGCGGGGTCGAGGTAATCGAGCTTGTGCGTCAGCCCGTCAAAGGAAGCCGCAGCGGCGTTGTTGGGCGCCGGTGCGGGCGCAGCCGGGCCCCGCCGTGACGCTGAGGAGTGTTCCTTGACCGAGTCGCCGGAGTGGGTGCCCATGCTGTGAATTTATCGCGGATTTCCGGCAACAGTCACACGGCCGACATGGGGGCGCGCCGGCACCAATGAAAAACGGCCCCGCAGGGCCGTTTTCAAAACGAGAAGTGCGACCAGCCAGCGTTCAGACCGGCACCTTGCGCAGCATTTCAATGCCGACTTCGCCGGCGGCGATCTCGCGCAGCGCGGTCACGCCAGGCTTGTTCTTGGTCTCGATCTTCGGCGCGTGGCCTTGGCTCAGCATGCGGGCACGGTAGGTGGCGGCAAGAACCAGTTGGAAGCGGTTGGGGATCCGGACGAGGCAATCTTCCACAGTGATGCGGGCCATTTGGTGCTCCAAAAGTATGACGGTGGCAACCTCAGACGAGGTTCAAGGCCTGAAAGACGGCGGGTTGGTTCTTGAGCAGTACCGAATACCTCAGGCGCTGCGAATGAACAATGGTTTTCAGATCGAAAACTGCCGTCTCAAAGAGGGCGTTGATGATAGCAAAGTCGAAGTGCCGGGCTTGCGCCACCTCGAGCCGAGCATTGACCAGTCGCTGCTCGATGACCTCGGCCGAGTCTTCGGCTCGGCGGTTCAGTCGCGCGGCGAGCTCATCCCAACTCGGCGGCAGGATGAAGATCAGCACCGCTTCCGGCATGAGGGCCTTGAGCTGCAGCGCGCCTTGCCAGTCGATCTCAAGCACCACGTCGCGGCCGGCGGCGGTCTGGGCTTCGAGCGACGCCGTCGAAGTGCCATACAGGTTGCCGTGGACCTCGGCCCACTCCACGAAATCACCGTCGGCGATCATGCTGCGAAAACGCGCCTGATCCACGAAGTGATATTCACGGCCGTCTTGCTCCTGGCCACGCGGTGCGCGGGTGGTGTGTGACACCGATACACCGAGCTGAGGGTCCGTTCCAAGCAATGCCTTCACCAGGCTGGATTTGCCCGCGCCGCTCGGCGCCGAGATCACGAAAAGACTGCCGGCTTGCTGCATAGACGGGCTCACTCGATGTTTTGCACCAGCTCGCGCAACTGCTCGATCAAGACCTTCATCTCGAGCGACAGGTTGGTGAGCTCAAGAGACGAGGATTTCGACCCCAGTGTGTTGGCTTCGCGCAGGAGTTCTTGAATGAGGAAGTCCAGCCGCTTGCCCAGTTCGCCACCGGCTTTGAGCAACCGCGCCATTTCGTTGAAGTGCGAGTCGAGCCGGGACAACTCTTCGGCCACGTCGATGCGAATGGCAAACGCCGCGGCTTCGTTCATGGCGCGTTCGGCCAGCGCTTCTTGAGAGAGCGTCTTGGCAGCTCCCGTGATGACCAGGGCTTCTTGCCAACGCTCGAGAAATTTCTGCTGCTGACGAGCCACCGCAGCAGGCACCAGCGGCGCAGCTTGCGCTGCCAGTTCGCGAAGGCGGCTCACCCGTTCGAGCAGCGCATCGGCCATGCGCTGACCCTCGCGAGCCCGCGCTTCCTGCAATCCGGCCACGGCGCCACGAGCGGCCTCCATGGCCACCTCGTCGAGCTGCTCGGGACCGGAGGCGTCCTTGCACCACTGCAAGATCTCGTGCACCGACAGCTCACGGGCTTGCGGAAGCCATCCGCGTACCGTGCCCTGCAAGTGGGACAAGCGGTTGAGTTGATCAGGTTGCGGTTGCGGCCAGGGGGTGCTGTTGCTGCCTTGCGTGCTCAACCGCAGTTCGATCTTGCCGCGGCGAAACGACGCGCCGACCAGTTCGCGCAGCGCGGGTTCGAGCGAGCGCAACTCATCAGGCAAGCGCAGACTGAGGTCGAGAAAACGACCGTTGACCGAGCGCAATTCGACCGTGACACTGGCGCTCGAATGGGTGGTGGGTCGTGGGGTCGGAGCGTCCGAAACCGCAGCCGGGGAGGGTGCTTCCGCGCGGTTTGCCGAGGTGCTCGCGTAGCCGGTCATGCTGTAGACTGACATTGAGTTTTTACCCTCTGCAAACCGCCGATTATGTCAAAGCTCAAGCCCGCGCCGCTGCCCCCCGGCACCGTCATCGGGGGCTATCAGATTGTCAAGAAATTGGCGGCCGGCGGGTTCGGCGTGGTCTACCTGGCCGAGGATGCCAAGCAGCATCTGGTGGCCGTCAAGGAGTACCTTCCTTCATCGCTGGCCGAGCGAGCGCCGGGTGAACTGACCCCTCGCGTCAAGCCCGAAAAGCAGCCGCTGTACCGGCTCGGCCTCAAGAGTTTTTTCGAAGAAGGGCGCTCTCTCGCGCAGATCTCGCACCCGAGCGTGGTGTCGGTGCTGAACTTCTTTCGCGAAAACGAGACCGTCTACATGGTGATGAACTACCTGCAGGGTGAAACGCTGCAGGATTTCATCGTGACTGCGCGCGACCTCAAGCGAGACAAGGTGTTTCGCGAGTCGACGATCCGCTCGCTTTTCGACGAAATGCTGCGCGGCTTGCGCATCGTGCATCAGCACAAGATGCTGCACCTCGACATCAAGCCGGCGAACGTGTTCATCACCAACGACAACAAGGCGGTGATGCTCGACTTCGGCGCCGCGCGCGAAGTGCTGAGCAAGGAGGGCAACTTCATCCGCCCGATGTACACACCGGGCTTCGCTGCTCCCGAGATGTACCGGCGCGAAGGCAATCTGGGGCCGTGGACCGACATCTACGCCATTGGCGCGTGCCTTTACGCCTGCATGCAGGGCTATCCGCCCAACGACGCGCCGCAACGAGCCGATAAGGACCGCCTGGCACTGAGCCTGTCGCGTCTGCGCAATGTCTACTCCGACAACCTGCTCGAAGTGACCGAATGGTGCATGTCACTCGATGCGCTGTCGCGCCCGCAAAGCGTTTTCGCCCTGCAAAAGGAACTCGCTCGCGAGACCGAGCGCCGCTACACCAAGCTCACGTTCGGTGAGCGGCTGAAGCTGCAGTTGGAAAACCTCTCGACAGGCGCCAAGGCCTGATCGCGCTCGAGCGCTTTCTGACGTTCACGCATGCGCTTTTCCGTTTATCAGGTCAGCCGCAAAGGCGGCCGCGAAAAGAACGAGGACCGCATGGGGTACTCGTACACCCGCGATGCGGGGTTGTTCGCGCTGGCCGACGGCATGGGCGGTCACCCGGAAGGCGAGGTGGCTTCGCAAGTGGCGCTGCAGACGATGTCGGCGCTGTTTCAGCGCGACTGCAAACCCACGCTGGCTGACCCGCTCGACTTTCTTCAGCGCTCCATCCTTGCCGGTCACCAGCAGTTGCTGCGTTATGCGGCGCATCGAGGCCTGCTGGACACCCCGCGCACCACCGTGGTCGCCTGCTTGCTGCAAGGCGATCAGGCCTACTGGGCGCACTGCGGTGACTCGCGTCTGTATCTGGTGCGTGGCGGCAAGCTGATCGCACGCACCCGCGACCATTCCTACAGTGAACTCCAGGAAGCCTTGCAGTCGGTGGTGCCGATGCGCGATCAGGCCAACCGGAATTTGCTGTTCACCTGTCTGGGCAGCCCGGGCAAGCCTTTGGTCGACACCTCGGGGCCGTTCGTGTTGCAAGGCGGAGATCGCCTGCTGTTGTGTTCCGATGGCCTGTGGGGCACGGTCACTGACACGGCCATCGTCGAGCAACTCTCGCGCCTGGCCATCGGCGAGTCGGTCCCTGAGTTGGTCGAGCAAGCGTTGCGCAACGGCGGCGCCACCTGCGACAACGTGTCCGTGATGGCGATCGAGTGGGAAACTGCAGAAACCGAAGCTGGCGTGTCCACGCGCTCGCTGGGCGACGAGGTGTTCGCCTCCACCATTCAGGCCAGCGTGCTGGGCCACGATGCCGGTGACGATCTCGACGACGCCGAGATCGAACGCTCCATCAAGGAAATCAACGACGCCATCCGGCGCACGTCTCTCAAAAACAAATTCTGAAGGAGCCCTCCATGGGTTTTGAACGCACGCAAGCTCGGGGCGTCGATGCGCTGCGACCTGTCCGTATCACACGCTCGTACACCAAGCACGCCGAGGGCTCGGTGCTCGTCGAGTTCGGTGACACCAAGGTGCTGTGCACCGCCTCTGTCGAAGAAAGGGTGCCGCCGCACCAGCGCGGCTCCGGTCGCGGCTGGGTCACCGCCGAATACGGCATGCTGCCGCGCGCCACGCACACGCGCAGTGACCGCGAGGCGGCCAAGGGCAAGCAAAGCGGTCGCACGCAAGAGATCCAGCGTCTGATCGGCCGCTCGCTGCGCTGCGTGTTCGATCTGTCGCAACTGGGCGAGCGCACGATCTCGCTCGACTGCGACGTGATCCAGGCCGATGGCGGCACGCGCACGGCGGCCATCACCGGCGCGTTCGTGGCCGCCCACGATGCGGTGAGCGGCTTGCTGGCCCAGGGCAAGCTCGCCGCCTCGCCGATCCGCGACTTCGTGGCCGCTGTGTCGGTGGGCATCGTCAACGGCGTGCCGTTGCTCGATCTGGAATACGTCGAGGACTCGGCCTGCGACACCGACATGAACGTGGTGATGACCGGTGCCGGCGGCTTCGTCGAAGTCCAGGGCACGGCCGAAGGCGCAGCCTTCTCGCGCGACGAAATGGCGAGCTTGCTGCAACTCGCCGATCAGGGCATCCGCCAGTTGGTCGCCGCGCAGCGCCAGGCGCTCGGGCTTTAACGCCATGAGGTTGGTGCTGGCCTCGAACAACGCGGGCAAGCTCGCCGAGTTGCAGTCTTTGTTTGCGCCTTTGGGCCTGTCGCTTGTGTGTCAGGGCGATCTCGGCATTGCCGAGGCCGACGAGCCGCACCTGACCTTCATCGAAAACGCGCTGGCCAAGGCGCGCCATGCGGCTCACCACGCGGGCGCGGCGGCGATTGCCGACGATTCCGGCTTGTGCGTCGATGCGCTGGGCGGGGCACCGGGCGTGCGCTCGGCGCGCTATGCCCAAGACTTCGGCCAGCCCAAGGGCGACGCTTCCAACAACCGGGTGCTGCTCGAGCAACTGGCCGGGCTGAGCGCGGGTGCTGATCGCACGGCGCGTTTTGTCTGCGCGCTGGTGGCGGTGCGCTCGGCCGATGACCCCCAGCCGCTGGTGGCCCTCGGGCGCTGGCCAGGCGTGATCCTCGCTGAGCCGCGCGGCGAGGCCGGTTTCGGCTACGACCCGTTGATGTTCATTCCCGAGCTGCAGTGCGCGGTGGCCGAGCTGAGTGCGGCCGACAAGAACGCGCGCAGCCACCGCGGCCTGGCTTCGCGAGACATGCTGCAGCAAATGCGTGAGGTCTGGCGCCTTGGCTGACATCCCGATCACCCCCATCACCGCGAGCCCCCCGGTCGCCGGCGACGAGAGCGGCACCACGCCGATCGACCTGCAGCAACTGCTTTCGCGCTACCTGCGGCCCGGCACGCTCAGCCTGACGGCCATGCCGCCGCTGTCGCTGTACGTGCACCTGCCGTGGTGCCTGAAGAAGTGCCCCTACTGCGACTTCAATTCACACGAGCACCGGCCCATGGCGGGCGGGGACCTGCCCGAAACGCGCTACCTCGATGCACTGCGCTGCGACCTGGAAGCCGCGTTGCCATTCATCTGGGGCCGCCGCGTGCATTCGGTGTTCATCGGCGGCGGCACGCCGAGCCTGTTTTCGCCAGCGGCCATCGAACAGTTGCTGGGCCACATCCGCGCGCTGCTGCCGCTCGAGCCGGGCTGCGAGATCACGCTCGAGGCCAACCCGGGCACCTTCGAGCGCGACCGCTTTCGCGGCTACCGCGCGGCGGGCGTCACCCGCTTGTCGGTGGGCGTACAAAGCTTCGACGACGCCAAGCTCGCCGCACTCGGCCGTGTTCACGATGCGGCTCAGGCGCGCGCTGCGCTGGCCGAGGCGAGCGAGGCGTTCGACACCTTCAACCTCGACCTGATGTACGCGCTGCCCGGGCAAACGCTGGCCGAGTTGCAACACGATCTGGCCACGGCGCTGTCGTTTTCGCCGCCGCATCTGTCGATCTATCACCTGACGGTCGAACCCAACACGTTGTTTGCCAAGCACCCGCCGTCGGGTGCGCTGGCGCTGCCCGACGAAGACACCGCCTTCGACATGCTTGATCACCTCGCGCAGGCCACCGAGGCGGCGGGTCTGGCGCGCTACGAGGTCTCGGCGTTCGCACGGCCCGGGCACCACTGCGCGCACAACCTGAACTACTGGCAGTTCGGCGACTACCTGGGCATCGGGGCGGGTGCGCACAGCAAGCTCAGCTATCCCCATCGCGTGGTGCGTCAGGTGCGCTTTCGCGACCCGGCCAAGTACATGCAGCACGCTCTCGGCGGCCATGCGGTGGCGCAGCAAGAAGAGGTCTCGCGCAAGCAGCTGCCGTTCGAGTTCATGCTCAATGGTTTGCGTCTCAAGGACGGGATTGAGCTGGCGCGCTACACCGAGCGCACCGGGCTGCCGCTGAGCAGCATCCACCCGGCGATCGACGAAGCGGTGGGCAAGGGCTGGCTGCAACGCGACGGTGGCTGGATTCGGCCGACCGTGCGCGGCTACGACTTGCTCAACGACGTGGTCGAGCTGTTTCTGCCCACCAGCGACTGAGCCGTCGGCCTCAGACCCGGCTTTGCGACAGGCCGTTTGTGCTGCGCAGGCGTTCGATGAGCTTGCCGGCGATCTGGGTGAGCGGCAGCACCTCGTTGGCAGCGCCTGCAGCGATGGCCTCACGCGGCATGCCGAACACCACGCAGCTGGCTTCGTCCTGGGCCAGGTTGTAGCTGCCGGCGTCGCGCATTTCCTTCATGGCTGACGCGCCATCGGCGCCCATGCCAGTGAGCATCAGACCGAGCGCGTTGGGGCCGACGACGCGGGCGGCCGACTTGAACAGCACCTCGACCGACGGCTTGTGGCGGTTGACCGGCTCGCCATCGACCACGCGGGCGATGTAGTTGGCGCCGCTGCGCTCGACGCTCAGGTGAAAGCCGCCCGGTGCGATGTACGCGTGGCCGGGCAGGATGCGCTCGCCGTCGCGCGCTTCGGCCACGCTCATGCGGCACAGACCGTCAAGACGCGCCGCGTAGCTCTTGGTGAAGCCCGGCGGCATGTGCTGCGTGATGACCACGGCCGGGCAGTCGGCCGGCAGGTTCATCAGCACTTCCTTGGTCGCCTCGGTGCCACCGGTGCTTGCGCCGATGAAGATGATCTTTTCGGTGGACAGCCGACCAATGGCCGTTGCCGGTACGACCGGGCGTGGGCTGTCCGTGGCCGCTGCGTTGGTCACGTGGTTGGCAGGCGGCGCGCGGTGCATGCGCGCCTTCGACGCGATGCGCACCTTGTCGGTGATGTCTTGCGCGAGCAGCTTCAGCCCGTCGGCCACGCCGATCTTGGGCTTGGCCACGAAGTCGACCGCGCCGAGTTCGAGCGCGCGCATGGTGACGTCGGCGCCGCGCTCGGTCAGCGTGGAGACCATCACCACCGGCATCGGCCGCAGCCGCATCAGCTTGCCGAGGAAGTCGATGCCGTCCATGCGTGGCATCTCCACGTCGAGCGTGATCACGTCGGGGTTGAGCTCGCGGATCATTTCGCGCGCGATCAGGGGGTCGGCTGCGGCGCCCACGCATTCCATGTCGGGCTGCCGGTTGATGATTTCGGCGAGCAAGCTGCGCACCAGCGCAGAGTCATCCACCACCACCACGCGTGTCTTGGCCATGTTGCTTGTTCAGGTGATCGAAAAAACGTCGGGCGTGCGCCCAGCTTAAAAGAGGTCCACCGATCCGCCGGCGCTGCTCGACTTGAGGGCCCGCTCGTTCGCCATGCGGTCTTGCACCAGCAGCGCTTCGGTGTTCGTCGGCGCCAGACGCTTGACCATCGCCTTGCCGCTCGCAGGCAAAAAGCACACTTTGCGCGGGTAGATGTCGAGCACGTCTTTCGACAGCACGGGGATGCGCTCGGTCTTGAGGTAGTCGAGCACGAAAGTGGTGTTGCGCTCGCCCACGTTCATCGTGGTCATGCCGCTGACCACCTGACCGCCGCCGAAGACCTTGGCCTCCATGCTCGAGCGGCTCGCGCCGCGCTTGAGCATTTCGTTGATCAGCAGTTCCATCGCATACGAGCCGTAGCGGCCCGAGTCACCCTCGCCATCGGGCAGCATGAAGTGGTTCATGCCGCCCACGCGGGCGTTGCGGTCCCACAGGCACGCGGCGATGCACGAGCCCAGGGTGGTCATGATGAGCAGATCCTGGTTGTCGACGTAGTACTCGCCGGGCAACACCTTGACGGCGTCGCTCTTGAAATGGGCGTCGTAGAAAAAGAACGAGGCCTGGCCGGGCTTGGGCACTTGCGCGCGCAGCTTGGCCAGCCGCGAGCCTGGCGCCGCGGTACCTTGCGAGATGGTCGTGATCGAGCCGGCCAAGGGGGCCGGTGCGGTCAGGGGAGCCGGTCGGGACAGGGCGCCCCATGTGCTGCTGGTGCCAGTGGTGAAAGCCATGTCTTGTCGCAGCCTTGGGTGGGTGTCGGAGTGTCCGGGTCGCGCTGCGCAGCGCGGCCTCAGACGCGCTCGTAGATCGTCTTGCCGCGCAGGCGAAACAGGTGTTTCGCCTCGGTGAAGTTCTCTGAGTGGCCCACATAAAGCAGCGCGCCCGGCTTCATGCAGGCGTGCATTTTTTCGAGCACCTTGAGCTGCGTGGCGGCGTCGAAATAGATCATCACGTTGCGGCAGAACACGATATCGAACGGCTCGCCGAGCGACCAGCGCGAGTCCATCAGGTTCACCGCCTGGAATTCGATCATGCGCGCCAGCTCGGGCTTGACGCGGATGAAGCCTTCTTGCGGGCCCTTGCCCCGCAGGAAGTGCTGGTGCAGTCGCTGCGCAGTGAGCCCGCGCGAGTCGTGCGGGTACACGCCCAGTCTGGCCTTGGTGAGCACTTGCGTGTCGATGTCGCTGGCGACCATCTTCACGCCGTGGTTGGCGCCTAGTGCCTCGACCACGGTCATGGCGATCGAGTAGGGCTCTTCACCCGTCGAGGCTGCGCTGCACCAGATGCGCAGGCTGCCACCCGACTTGGCGCGTGCGCGCAGGTCGTCCACCAGCGCCACGAAGTGGTGGTCTTCACGGAAAAAAGAGGTGAGGTTGGTGGTCAGGCAGTTGACGAACTCCTGCCACTCGGCGCCGGCCGTCTCGCCCGATGCGTGTTCCAGCCACTTCAAGTAGCTCGCAAACGAGCCGTGGCCGGTGTCGCGCAACCGGCGTGACAGGCGGCTGTAGACCATGGCCTGCTTGCCGTCACCCAGGCTGATGCCGGCACGCTGGTAGATCAGGCCGCGCACGCGGTCAAAGTCGCCCCGATCGAAGGCCAGGTCATGCTCCATCGACGCAGCCGACGCGCGGGTCCGGCTGGAAGAACTGCTACTCATCACAGCAGACATCGTCAATCTCTCCGATCAACTCGGGAAGCCACCAGGCGGGCGTCTGGTCAAGACCTTCCAGGGTTCACCTCTGTTATCGGTTCGCTACCGCGCCGCTTGAGGTCGAACATCGGGTTGTCGCGGGTGAACTGACCTGGTTTTTTGGGGCTGTTCGATCCATTGGCGGTGATCGGCGCCGCTAGACTCAAAGCGCCTCCAGCGTCTTGCCGATCCCCCAAACACATGTCATCCGCCGATCCCCTGGACGAGCTCCAACTGCAGATGGCCTTGCAGTTGCTCCAGCAAGCCGGGCGGGAGTTGCCCCAGGACGCCGAGCCCGGCTCCGTGCGGTGGCTGCAGTCGGTGGTGGACACTCTTTGCGACTTGTCCAGCCGCGACCCGCTCACCGGGCTGGCCAACCGCCGGCAGTTCGAGTCCACGCTCGCCCGTGAAGTCGATCGGGTGGCCCGCTCCGGCGAACCGGCGCTCGTGCTGCTGGCCGACATCGATCTGTTCAAGCAGGTCAACGACACCCACGGACACTCGGCAGGCGATCTGGTGATCAAGTCGGTGGCTGCCGCCTTGCAGCATTGCGTGCGCCCCATGGACACGGTGGCGCGCTTTGGCGGCGAAGAGTTCGTGATCATCTTGCCCAACTGCGCGCCGGCATTCGGGTACGCGGTGGCCGAGCGCATCCGCGCGCATGTCGAGCAGCAGGTGGTTCATGTGGCGCCAGGCGTCGATGTCAGGGCCACGGTCAGCATCGGCGGCGCCTTCGCGCCCCAGTGGGTGCGCTCATCGCCCTTGATCTGGGTCGAGCGGGCCGACCGCCAGCTTTACCGCGCCAAGAGCGAAGGCCGCAACCGGGCTTGCCTTGAGCACGCGGCCGTCTATCAAGTCAGTGCCGAAGAAAAGAGCATGCTCTTTGGCAGCACCCCGTTGCAGGATTCCGAATGAGCGCTTCGAACGAACCCGTCGTCCGATCCGGCGCACACGCGCCGGCACGCCTGGCGCGCACGATGGCCGTGACCAGTGGCAAGGGCGGCGTGGGCAAGACCATGGTGTCGGCCAACCTGGCTGCGGCATTGACTCGCCGGGGACTGCGCGTGCTGGTGCTCGACGCCGACCTCGGACTGGCCAACCTTGACGTCGTGCTGAATCTGCATTCCAAGGTCACCTTGCACGATGTTTTCGAAGGCAAGGCCGAACTCGAGTCGGCCATCGTGCCCACCTCAGGCGGCTTTTCGGTGCTGCTGGCGGGCTCCGGTCTGGTCGAGTATTCGCGGCTGACCAACGACGTGCGCGAGCAGCTGCTGGCCATCGTCGAAAAGATGAAGCCGCGCTTCGACATCATCCTGATCGACACCGGCGCGGGCATCTCCGATGTGGTGCTGTTTGCGGTGTCGCTGGCCGACGAGGTTCTCGTGGTGGCCACGCCCGAGCCCACCTCGCTCACTGACGCCTACGCCACCATCAAGGTGCTGGCCACGCAGCAAGGGCGCCGCCACATCAAGTTGATCGTCAATCAGGTTTCTCGCCCCGGCGAAGGACGCGCGATCCGCGGCCAGTTGCAGCAGGTGGTCGACCGCTTCGTGTCGCCCACGCTCAGCGCGGGCGGTGCGCTCAAGCTCGAGCTGGTCGGCGAGCTGCCGACCGACCCGGCGGTGCGTGAGGCGGTGCTCAAGCGTCAGCTGCTCGTCGAGTCGATACCGGGTTGCGCCGCATCCAAGGCCATCGGGTTGCTGGCCGGCAAGCTGTTGGTCTGAGGCGCTCGCTGGCGTCAGCCCATCGGGCGGGTCAGGTCGGTGCCGGCCGCACTGTGCGTGGCGCGCGCTGCGCACGGGCAGCGTCTGTCGCCGGGGCCTGCGGCTCGGTCGGTCGCAAAAGCACCAGCAACGCGCCGTGGCCGCCATCGGCCGCACGCGCCTGCGCGAAAGCCATCACCTCGTCTTTTTGAACCAGCCAGGTTCTGACTTTGGACTTGAGCACCGGCTCGCGCCCTGGCGACCCGTTGCCCTTGCCGTGAACCACCCGAACGCAGCGCAGCCCCTGGCGCACGGAGTCGCGCAGGAAGGCGCCGAGCCGCTCGCGCGCCTGATCGCGTCGCGCACCATGCAAATCGAGCTGCGCCTGGATCGACCACACGCCGCGGCGCAGCTTGCGCACCACTTCGGGCCGCACGCCCTCGCGCCGGTACGACAGCGAGTCGTCGGTCTCGAGCAGCCACTCCACGTCGAGTTCGTCGGAAATCGCCTCGCGCAGCACGGCGGCCTCGTCGAGCTCGCGCTGCCGCGGCCGAGGCTCGGCTTGCGCTCGCAGTGGCGGTTCGGTGGCGCCGCTGCGCAGTGGCTGAACCGGCCCCACGGTGCGCGCAAAGAGCTCGCGCTCGCGCTGCTCACGCGCGGCAGCAGCGAGTGCCTCGGCCGCCAGCCGTGCGGCAGCGGCGGCCCGCTCGGCCAGCGTCTTCTTGACGACTTGCAGATCGCTCAGGCTGCGCAGCGTCGTCACAGCAGCCCCCGCTCGGCGAAAGACACCACGCCCGCACGCCCCACCACCAGGTGATCGAGCACCCGCACGTCAACCAGCTGCAGCGCGGCCTTGAGCGTTTGCGTCAGGTACTCGTCGGCACGTGACGGCTCGGCCACGCCCGAGGGATGGTTGTGCGCCAGGATCACCGCGCTGGCTTGCAACTCGAGCGCGCGCTTGACCACCTCGCGCGGGTAGACACTGGTTTGCGTGAGCGTGCCGCGAAACATTTCTTCCAGCTCCACCAACTGGTGCTGCGCGTTGAGAAACAGCACCGCAAACACCTCGTGCCCCAGATGCGCGAGCTTCAACCGAAGGAAATCCTTGACCTGCTGAGGCGATGTCAGCACCGCACGCTCGGCCAGTTCTTGCGCCAGCGAGCGCCGGGCCAGCTCCATCACCGCGGTGATCTCGGCGCGCTTGGCCGGACCGAGCCCCTTGACGCGCTTGAGGTCGTTGGCGCTGGCGTGCAGCAAGCCGCCCAGCCCGCCGAAGGCGTCGAGCAGTTGCTGTGCGAGCTGCAGCACCGACAGCCCCGGCAGCCCGGTGCGCAGCAGCAAGGCGACCAATTCGGCGTCGGCGAGCGCGCCGGGGCCCAGGGCCAGCAGCTTTTCGCGCGGCCTGGCGGCCGCTGGGATGTCCTTGAGCACCATGAGACGCCGTCGTGCCGAGCCCGCTCGTAAAATTGAGTCCAGTCTATCCAACCGGGCGCGCCCTTGAACACAGTCCTGACGGGGTCTTTCCTCACGTTGCACTACCGACTTGCCGGGCCGGACGGCGCCGACATCATCAACACCTTCAACGACAAGCCGGCCACGCTGTCGATCGGCGGTGGAGAGCTGGCTCCCGCGATGGAAGCGCGTCTGATCGGCCTGGCCGAAGGCACGCGCACCACCTTTGAGCTTGCCGCTGGCGAAGCCTTCGGCCCGCGCAACCCCGATCTGATGCAGCGCGTCAAACACCGCCTGCTCGATGAGCTGGGCGCTCCCGAAGAGCCCTACCGCGAGGGTGACGTGGTGCAGTTCCCGACCCCCGACGGCCAAAGCGCCTACGCAGGCGTGGTGCGCGAGGTGTCCGACGACTGGGTGCTGTTCGACTTCAACCACCCTCTGGCCGGCCAGCCGGTCACCTTTGAAGTGCAGCTCATCGGAGTGCTGTGATGACCGCCAATGTTCGAGTTCAGGAAGTGCTGCTGGCCGAGCCTCGTGGCTTTTGCGCCGGCGTGGACCGCGCCATCGAGATCGTCGAGCGCGCACTCACCAAGTTTGGCGCGCCGATCTACGTGCGCCACGAGATCGTTCACAACACTTATGTGGTCAACGACCTCAAGACCAAGGGCGCCATCTTCATCGAGGACCTGGCCGACGTGCCGCCCGGGGCCACGCTGATCTTCAGCGCCCACGGCGTGTCCAAGGCAATTCGCACCGAGGCCACCGAGCGCGGCTTCACGGTGTTTGATGCGACCTGTCCGCTGGTCACCAAGGTCCACGTCGAGATGGCCAAGCTGCGCAAGGAGGGCTACGACTTCATCATGATCGGCCACAAGGGCCATCCCGAAGTCGAAGGCACCATCGGCCAGCTCACCGAAGGCATCCACCTCGTCGAGGGCGTGGCCGACGTCGAGCGCATGCAGATCTCGCCCGACACGCCGCTGGCTGTGGTGACGCAGACCACCTTGTCGGTGGACGATGCGGCCGAGATTCTGGCCGCCGTCAAGCGGCGCTTTCCCAACGTGCGCGAGCCCAAGCAGCAAGACATCTGCTACGCCACCCAGAACCGCCAGGACGCCGTCAAGGTGATGGCGCCCAACGTCGACGTGGTGGTGGTGGTGGGCAGCCTGAGCAGCTCCAACAGCAACCGCCTGCGCGAGGTGGCCCAGCGTCTGGGCACCGACGCCTACATGGTCGACTCGCCCGAAGATCTGCAGCCCGAATGGTTTGTCGGCAAGACGCGCGTCGGGCTGACTGCCGGTGCATCGGCGCCCGAAATCTTGGTGACGCAGGTGATCGAGCGGCTGCGCGCGCTGGGTGCAGTGTCGGTGCGCAGCACGCCCGGTGTGCTCGAGACCGTTCACTTCCCGCTGCCCATGGGGCTGGGCGACAAGTCGATGAATCAGACTGGCTGATCTGGCTGGCAAGCCACGGCCGCGCCGGGGGCGCTGCCTACAATTCCGCGCTCACCCCATCACCTCGGTCGACCCGCTTCGACCGCACCGCCATGCTCGACATCAGCCTGCTGCGCAAAGACCTCGCCAGCGTCATTGCCAGCCTTGAAAAGCGCAAGTCGCCGCAGCCCTTTCTGGACGTCGATCGTTTCCAGGCGCTAGAGAACGAGCGCAAGACGCTGCAAACGCGCACCGAGGAAATGCAGGCCCAGCGCAACAGCCTGTCCAAGCAAATTGGCGGCCTCAAGGGTCGCGGCGAAGACACCTCGGCGCTGATGGCGCAAGTCGGCGGCATCGGCGAACAGCTCAAGGCCTCGGCCGAGCGGCTCGAGGCCATCCAGTCCGAGTTGTCGCAGTTGCTGATGGCGCTGCCCAACATGCCGCACGAGAGCGTGCCTGTGGGCGCCGACGAGACCGCGAATGCCGAAGTGCGTCGCTGGGGCACGCTGCCGAGCTTTGATTTCACGCCCCGTGATCATGTTGATCTGGGCGCGCCGCTCGGCCTCGATTTCGATCTGGGCGCGACCTTGTCGGGCTCGCGCTTCAGCTTTTTGCGCGGGCCGGTGGCCAGGCTGCACCGCGCACTGGCTCAGTTCATGATCGACCTGCACACCGAGGAGCACGGCTACACCGAGTGCTACACGCCATACATCGTCAACCGCGAGGTGCTCGAAGGCACCGGCCAACTGCCCAAGTTCAAGGAAGACATGTTCTGGGTCTCGCGCGGTGGCGATGTCACCCAGCCCGAGCAATACCTCATCTCCACTTCGGAAATCTCGCTGACCAACAGCGTGCGCGGCCAGGTGCTGAGCGCTGATCAGCTGCCCATCAAGCTCACAGCGCACAGCCCGTGCTTCCGTTCCGAAGCGGGCAGCGCCGGGCGCGACACGCGCGGGCTGATCCGCCAGCATCAGTTCGACAAGGTCGAGATGGTGCAGATCGTTCACCCCGATCACAGTGAAGCCGCGCTCGAAGAAATGGTGCGTCAGGCCGAGACCGTGCTGCAGCGCCTCGGGCTGGCTTATCGCGTGCTGCTGCTGTGCAGCGGCGACATGGGGTTTGCGTCGAGCAAGACCTATGACCTTGAGGTGTGGGTGCCCGCGCAAAACACCTACCGCGAGATCAGCTCGTGCTCGAACTGCGACACCTTCCAGTCGCGCCGCATGCAGTCGCGCTACAAGACCGCGCAGGGCAAGAACGAGCTCTTGCACACCCTCAACGGCTCGGGCGTGGCGGTGGGGCGCGCCTTGGTGGCGGTGCTCGAGAACCATCAAAACGCCGATGGTTCGATCAACGTGCCGCCTGCGCTGCGGCCTTACATGGGCGGTCTCGAGGTGTTGAAACCGTGAACGTCAGAGCCTGCTGCGCATGACCCTGCGATAGAATCTGCGGTTCCGGTTTTGACCAGCCGGCAGCATTCGAAGATGCTGGAGCGGTGGCAGAGTGGTCGAATGTACCTGACTCGAAATCAGGCGTGCCGAAAGGCACCGAGGGTTCGAATCCCTCCCGCTCCTCCAGTCAGACAGAGCCCTTCCCAGTGAAGGGCTCTTTTTTTGTCCGAGCCCCGCACAGCGCGCGCCTGCGGGCGGTGGTGCAGTCTCTGCTCGAGCATCACAGGCCTCTTTTCGAGGCAGATGGTCGCTATTGCCATGGGCATTCTCTGCCGCTGTTGGCGGCGGTACCGATAGCCCTGGAGGCGCTGGCTGAGGAGCGACAAGGCCCGCTGATGCGGGCCTTGATCCATCAGTGACCGGGCACCTCAGCGCTCAGCCACTCATGCCCAGCAGCACCCGCTGAGCCTCCCACGCCTCGGGCAGTGGCACCATGTCCATCAGCCGATCGGCCGTCAGGTCCAGTGGGTGATCACCGCGCACGATTCGCTGCACCAGATCGGGTGCCAGGAACGCCAGATACATCACCCGCGTCACATACGAGCCCGAGATTTGCTCTTCGAGCGCGAGGGCCTGAACGCCATCACATCGTCCCGAGCTCAGGCGATCGAACCAGTCGTGCGCCTTCGCGATCAAGCCCACCAGCTTTGCATCCACACCGCGCGCTGCCGGCTCACCCTGCGCACCCACGATCAGTCGAACCGCCATGCCGCAGCGCTTCAGCTGCACCGGCACTCGGATCAAGGCGATCCCGTCGTCCCCCGAATTCGCTACGTCCTGAGTCGACCAAAGCGCGCCCACCTCCAGCGCGATCTCGATCGACGCCTTGAACACCGTCACCTTGCTCACAAGGCGCGCCAGCAACTCCAGCTTCTTAGAGTTCGATGCAGTCGCTAGATCGTTCGCCAGCGCTGTGGCTGCGTGCAGCCGAGCGAGCGCCACATCTGCTTCGATCGGCCCCATCGCGTCCATCACCCTGGACCGGTCCTTCAAGAACTCCGCGACCGCATCGATTACCGCGCTCTCCAGTTCTTGCGCCGGCAACCGCAGCCGCGCCGCACCGCCATCACTCGGTGTCTGGTCGATGTAGTACCGGTACCGCACCGATCCCTTCTTCGCGTGTGTGGGCGTCAGCCGGTTCCCCGACTCACCAAACACCAGCCCCGTCAGCAGACTCGGCTCGGCCGACTTCACCCGCCGGCGGTGCACGCGCATATTCGCCTTCATCTGTTCTTGCACCGCTTGCCAGGTTGCTCCATCCACGATGGCCGGGTGCTGCCCCGCGAACACAGCGCCCTTGTGCACGATCTGCCCGATGTACACCGGGTTGGCCAGGATCCGGTAGATGTGTCCGCGGCTGAATGCCCGACCTCCCGCCGCCTCCGAGCGGCATGTCACCCGCTGCGGCGTCACCCAGCCCCGTCGGGCCAGTTCCACCGCCACCGGCTGCACACCATCCAGTTCCAGGTACAGCCGGTATATCTCGCGCACCTGAACTGCGCGCGGCTCGTCGATCGCCAGCGTGCGCTCGTTGGGCACATAGCCCAGTGGCGCCATCCCACCCATCCACAAGCCCTTGCGCTTCGATGCAGCAATCTTGTCGCGGATGCGTTCTCCCGTGACTTCGCGCTCGAACTGCGCGAAAGACAGCAACACGTTCAGCGTCAAACGTCCCATCGAACTCGTCGTGTTGAACGCCTGTGTCACCGACACGAACGACACCTCGTGTGCATCGAAGAGTTCGACCATCTTGGCGAAGTCCGCCAGCGACCGGGTCAGCCGGTCCACCTTGTAGACCACCACGATGCGCACACGACCCGAGGCCACATCACCCAGCAACCGCTGTAGACCCGGGCGTTCCACATTGCCTCCGGAGAAGCCCCCGTCTTCATAGGCACCCATCGACACCCAGCCCTGCGTCTTCTGACTCAGGATGTAAGCCTCACACGCTTCGCGCTGTGCGTCCAGCGAATTGAAGCCTTGCTCCAGACCTTCCTCGGATGACTTGCGCGTGTAGATCGCGCACGGCAACACAACCTTCGAACTCACGAGCGCAGCCCAAAAAACCTTGGCCCCGACCACGAGGTTCCCGTGATCGCCCGGGAGATCGCCGTGAGGCTGCGCCAGGTCTGGCCCGAGTACTCGAACCCGTCGGACACTACCGTCACATGGTGTGTGTGACCCTGCCACTCGCGCAGCAGCCGCGTGCCTGGTGCGAGCGACACCGCAGGTGCCGCACAAGCCATCGAGCGGCGCAACCCGCGAACCAGTTGATCAGCACGGCCCGCGCCAGCCTGGGCTTGCAGCTGGATGCGCCAAGCCAGGGCACCGCGCAGCAACGTGACCCGTGCCCGCAGCGGGGCAGGGTGGCCGAACATCTCGGTCCAGCGCTCGACCAGACCCGGGCGGTCCATCGCCGCCAACTCGGCGAGCGAGTCGGCCACCGTCATGCCGCGGCAGCCACGATGCGGTAGCAGCGCGCACCGGATCCCGAGCCCGAATCACACACCACGTTCAGCCCCAGTCGCTTGCGCAGCACTCCGCTGATCGCACCGCGCACCGTGTGCGCTTGCCAGCCGGTGAGCGCCATCATCTGCTCGAGCGTGGTGCCGGATGAGGCGCGCATCAGCGAGATCAAGCGAGCCTGCTTGCTGGTGCGTGCTGACTCAAGCGGAGGGGATGGGACGATCGGCGGCGATGCAGTGACCTTGGTGCCGCGTCGCCGAGCGGGCTTGGGCACCGGAGTCGATACTGCGGCCCTGACCACCTTGCGGGCCGCCGTGGGGTGACGCCCAGTAGCCTTCGCAGCCGTCATCGGCAACGTCGGTACTTCTACCTTTGGTTTGGGTTTGGCCTTCGTGACCGTGGCCTTGATCCCTGTGACCTTCGAGCCTGTTGTATCTGCCTTCATCGCGCTTCTCCTGGTGTCCACCGCGACCTTCGCGGCGGTGCACCAGTAACGCTCTGTGGGCGGCACACATCAAGTCATTTCAAGCGGGGTCCATGAGTGTCAGGTCGGTTCACCCGTGCCCTCACCGCATCGCTTGAGCCAAACGAAAAATGAGGCCATGGCGAAGCCTCAGCAGAAAGAGGGAACTTCATCGGCATCAACACCACCGAAGGGTGGCACCACAGCCGGGTGGGCCAAGGTTCCACGGAAATATCCCGCAGGGGGAGATTTCGAATCCGTACAGCGCCCGTTCGTGGATTGCATCAACCGCAACCTGGAAGAACATATGCAAAAACTTCTCTTGCTAGCCATTTTTTCTGCTGCCTCCCTCGTGGGTTGTGGTGGAGGCGGCGGCACGACGGCCTCTACGGCAGGTACCTTGGCAGTAGGCTTGAACTCACCTTTCTACACGGCCACTGACGGGGTAAATCTTTATGTCACGGAATGTGGCGGGATCATGAATGGGGTTGTATCAATCAATCTTCTTACGGG
>CANGBT010000028.1 GCA_947452135.1 Burkholderiales bacterium | reverse complement strand
CCGCTGCCCTTGTTGATGGGCAGGTGGAAGTCGGGGTGCGACTTGCCGATGGTCCACGACTTCCACAGCTCGCCCTTGCGGTCATAGATCAACGTGCGGTTGATGTTGTAGACCTGAGCATCGATGTGCAGCACGCGCTTGCTGACCGGGTGCGCCGAATTGACCGGTACAGCTTCCACCACGAACACCTTGCGCAGTTGCCAGGTGATGTCAGGGAAACAGCCGCCCTGGCCGCCGAAGTTGATGAACTTGTAGCCGTCGGCTTCAGCCGGCATGTCGGTCGCCAGCTTCTGCTCGTTGTGGTTGTAGTAAGGCATCAGGATGTTCTTGGTGCCCTTGTAGGTCCACTTCATGTCCGAGATGCGGCCGTTGTAGCCCTCGAAGTCCTCGATCATCAGATCGGACCCGAGGAAAGCGTCGGTCGTCTGCCCGGTGGCCAGCCGGCGCACACGGCGCTGGAAGCCCAGGTACAGGTACGCGTCGCTCAGCTTGGTGTCGTCACCGTTGATCTGGATCAGCAGCTGCGAGTTCTTCAAATCCTGCGGCTCGAGCACGTTCACGTAGATGCCGCGGAACAGGTTGCCCGGGTTGGGCGTGACCTCGGGGATCGGCTCGTAGCGAACGCGGTGCTGGAAGTTCAGGAAGTGGAAGTTGAACTTGATCTGCCGCTCGACCTGACCGCTCGTGAGGTTGCGGTACTTCCAGTAGAACGGATAGATCGCCGCGTTGTCGCCCCAGTTGATGCCGTACTTGTAGTTCCAGGCGATCTTGTCGCCGGCCTGCGGATCGCTCAGGCTGGGCTCTTCGGGGAACGGACGGCCCGCCACGAAGCCGGTGATCTCGCCCGTCTTGGCGCCCAGCTTGGTCTTGTTGAGGTTCTTGCGGGTGGCCTCGACGTAGTTCGGCTCGAGGTCAAACGACGTGGTGGGACCGACCTTCAACTCGGTCCAGCCGTTCTTGACCGAGGTGTACAGGCCCTCGTCCATGGCGTCCTTGAACTGCTCCACGTTGGCCTTGTTGACCACCGTGCCGACGCTCAGCCCGGGAAAGGTGGGCACGCCGGACTTGTAGGGCCGGAACGAGGCGTCGATGTCGGCCTCGCTGGCTGCGAAGGCTGCGCCGGACAAGGCGCCGCAGGCCATCGCCAGCACAGAGATTGTTTTCTTCATGGGATGTCTCCTCGTGTTCAGAATTTGTAGCGAAGGGTCAGGAAGACTTCGTCTTCCTTGAAGGCAGCGCCGATCGGGCCGGCACGGAAGCGGCCGAGCGGCTCATAGCCACCCAGGCCGCGCGAGTAGGCTGCCATCGGATTGGCATCGCCCTGTGGCGCGGTGAACGGGCCCCACGGGTTACAGGCGCGGCAGTCGTCGAACTTGTCCTTGCTGGCGCTGCCGAGCTTGAAGTTGCCGCCAATGGACAGCTTCAGGTTGTCGGTGAACATCCAGTCGACCGATGGCGCCATGGCCGCAGCACGGGCACCGAAGTCATGCGCAAAGATCACCTGGGGGCTCAAGCGGTCGTTCATCAGGAAAGCCTTGACCAGCAGCGTGGCAATCACGTTGTCTTCGAAGTCCGGCATGCCGGCGCGGCCCAGGCTCGTGTCCTTGAGCTGGTGGTCGAAGATGTGTTGCCAGAACAGTTGACCCGAGAACAGCGTGGTGCGCTTCTCGCTGATGAACGGCACGAAGGTGGGCCGGTCGATACCGATCACGCTGCGGAACACGTTGTTCTTGGAATACAGCTTCGGCTTGAGCGTGTTGGCGAATTCCTCGCCTTCGGTGAACGCGCCTTCCATGCGGAAGGCTGCGCCCAGGGTCTCGTTGAAGAAGTCGAGCGAGCCGCCCAACAGATGGACGCGTGGGAACGCCATGTCGAACGAGATCAGGTACGGCCACGCGTTCTGGAACTCGCCGGTAAACGCATTCGTGGCACGCTTGCCGCCGTGCAGCGAAGGCAGCTGCGAACGGTAGGTCAGCGCGTTGGCCGAGAAGGCGACGCCGTTGTTCGTCACGCCTTCGAACTTGACGCCGAGCTGGGTGTTTTCCAGACTCCAGCCAGGCAACTTCACCTTGTCCAGACCGATCTGTCCGGGGCCGAAGTTGGTCGCCAGCATGGTGCCCGGAGCGACGTTGGCGAAGTTGGCCACCGTGCCGCCGTTGTCCCACAGGTTCTTCATGCCGCGGAAGAAGCAACCGGCATCGAGGATCACGTTGGCGGTGCCGCACTGACCCAGGTTGTTCGGACGGAACTTGTCGAAGTTCCACACGACCTGCAGGTTGCGCTCCTGGAGGATGTCTCCGCCACCCATGCGGTACTCGGCCTGGGCGATCCACATCGGAATGCGGATGTCCTGCAGTTCGTCATAGATGTTGTTGCGCGAGTAGTCGACGGGGTTGATCACGTCGAGCACGCGGAACAAGTCGGTGCGTCCCCACACCACCTGCTGCTTACCGAACTTCAGGAACAGCGCCTTGCCGTCGTCGAGCTGGACGGTGTTGCGCACATACATTTCGCGCAGGAAGTCGAGCCGGCTGTTGAACTCGGGAGACTCGAGTTCAGAACGGGACTTGTTGCCGTAGCCGCCGAAGTCCTTGCAACCGCGACCATCCGTGTTGCACGGGCGCACCGGCGTCGCGAAGGCCACGCCGCCATCGATGCCGTGCCAACGGTCGCCCAGCACGCGCAAACCGCGATTGGGGCTGCGCGCCAGCAGGTCGGAACTGTTGAGGAACTTGTTGTTGGTCAGGCCAAACACGGTGGACACCGTGTCGTAGTCCACGACCAGGCCACCGCCCAGAACGCCCGTGCCGCCATAGGCAGCGGGCAAACGCGCACCGGGTACGGTGCTCTGCAGGGTGATCGCCCCGCCTGCGTTGTTGCCGAACTCCTCGTCGTTCATGCGGTACACGCCGTCGAACGTGCCGCGCAGGATGCTGTGGAAGGCCCAGCCACCGCTGAGCTTCTTGTCAGCCTCGATCTGCATGGTGTTGCGGAACTTCGACAGGCCAACGGTCGTGCCGGTGTTGTCCTTGCCGCGCACGCGGGTGTCGTTCTCGTAGAAGAAATCGACCTGCCACGGCTCGGTGGCTTCGCCGAGCGCCGGCAAGTCGATCGGTTTTTGTTGTGCGGCGGCGCTGCCGCCCGCCAGCGCTGCGCACAGCAGCGCAGTCCAGCCTATGGCCCGCCACACGCCTTGCAGCGTGCCGGGGCTCTTCCCATTCGATGTCATAGCCTAGTCTCCTGTCGTCGGGGGGTTGTGATGGCGCCTTCCACTCTTGGCACGACTTTTTGGGTCGCGAGTGGCCGGGCGCCGTGGGTCGGTGCGCCTCGCTCTAAGTCGCGGTCGCTCGGGTTGGGGTGGGGTCGATGGATGGCTTGTCAGAACCGCCGGACGCCTCGTCTTCCTGAAGCACACCGTCGATGTCGTAGTGAGTGGCCATCACGAAGTGCGGCTTGAAGACGACGCACCAGGCCGGCACGATGAACATCGCGGCCACTGCGTTGACGACCAGCATGAAAGACAGCAGCACGGCGGCGTCTGACTGGAACCGCAAGTCAGACATGAAGATCCACAGCACGACGCCGGCGATCAGCGTGGCGGCCGTGAACGACACCGCATAGCCGGTGGTGGCCACCGCTGTGATGACCGCCTGATGGATGCTGCGGGTGCGCGCCATCTCCTCGCGGATGCGGTCCATGAAATACACCGCGTAGTCGATGCCCACGCCCACGCCCACGGCGATGACGGGCACGGTGTTGACGCTGATGCCGATGTGCGCCCAGCCCATGTAGGCGTAGGTCATCAGCGTGGAAAACAGCATCGGCAGCACCATCAGCCAGCCGGCGTGAATGCTCTGGTAGTACGCCATCACCAGCACGAAGGCGATGATCATCACGGCCGGGATGATGATCATGTGGTCGGTGTGCAGCGCCTCGTTGCCGGCCGCAGTCACGCCGATGATTCCGCCGCCGAGCTCGATGTGCATCCCCGGCACTTCCGACTCGATCACGGGGATGGCCTGCTTGGCCAGCGCCACGATGCGCGCCACCGTGTCGGACTGATGGTCCTTGTAATAGAAGACGATGTCGGCCTCGTTCTCCTCAGGCGTGACGAACTCCTTGAGTGCCCCGGGGATCGGGCTTGATGCCAGGTAGGCAAACATCAACCCGCCGATCTCGCTGGCGTTGTCGGGCAGCTGGAACCAGCGTGGGTCGTCGTTGTGGGTCAGACGATTGACCACCCGAACGACACCTGGAATCGCCTTGGTGCCGCCAAGGCCCGGGTCGCTCAGCATGTGAGCCTGGAAGCGTTCGATGGCGGCCATCACCTCGGGCCGCTTGATGCCGGCCTTGTCGTCGGTGCGCACGGCCACGTGCAGCTCCTCAGAGCCCGGGAACCGGTTGTTGATCGCGCTCGTCGAGACGTTGTAGTCGTGCGTGCGGTGCAGCAGCGGGCTGCCCGGCTCCGACTCACCCAGCCGGACCTGCGTCACGAAGTACGAGCCGACCACCGCCAGCGCCAGCGTCAGCCACAGGATCTTGCGGGCACCGCCATCGGTGCCGCCGGTGACCGACATCATGCGACCGAGCGCGTCACGCACGGCCTCGTTCTCGTTGTGCATCTGCTTGGGTTGCGGCAGCACCGTGAGCGCCAGCGGCACCATGAAGTGCACCGTCCAGATCACCGAAAAGCCCCAGAAGCCCGCGGCAATACCGAGCTTGTGGTTGAACGGCGCCGCACCCAGCACCAGCACCGCAATGCCGACCGCGTCCACGATGATCGCCAGCGAGCCGGGACGGAACAACGCGTCGAGCGCGTTGCGCGCGGCCTTCTTGCTGTCGCGCACGATGGCCATCTCTTCGTAGTAGCGCGACACCAGCTGAACGCCGTGCGACGTGGCGCGCGCGGCAATCAGGAAAGGAATGGGCAGCGACAGCGGCTCAAGGTTGATGCCCATGAACGACATGAAGCCCAGGCCGCAGATCGACGACAGCGCAATGCCCAGCAGCGGCAAAGCGATGCCGTACAGACGCCTGAAGTACACGATCAGCAGCAGGGCGATCAACGCCAGCGTCCAGGCCAGGATTTCGACGATCTGGCCGAGGTAGGTGTAGACCCAGCCGGTCAGCACCGGATTGCCCGTGACGTGGATCGCGTGGCCGGGTTGCTGCAGGCCGGCGCGCACCTCTTGCAATGCGGCAAAGGTCTTCGGGTAGTCGATGTCGCCTTCGTTGAGCTGGGCCTTGATGAGCGCGGCCTTGAGGTCCGGTGACACCAGCAGGCCGTAGACCGTCGGGTTGGCGACCACGTCTTTCTTGAGCTGATCGAGTTCGGCGGCGCTGCGCTCGGGCTTTTGCGGGTCGTAGAACGACTCCGACATGAAGCTGCCCTCGGGCGACAGGTAGACCTTGCGCGCCGTGCGGTGCGTCAGCGACGACACCAGGTTGTGATTGACGCTGGGCAGGTTGTCGAGGCCCTGCGTGGCCTTGTGAATCAGCGCGAGCGTGGTGTCGTTGAAGATCGTGCCCTGCTCGACCTCGACGGACATCACGATCATGTTCGCGCCGCCGAAGTTGTCCTTCAGGCGGTTGTAGACCTTGATGTACGGGTGCTGCTGCGGCAGCAGATCGGAGAAGTCGGAGTACACGCGCAGCTTGGGCAGGGCCAGCGCGAACAGCATCGTGACGGCCAGGATCATCCCCAGCACGATCTTCGGGTTGGCGAACAGCCAGGTTTCTCCGCGGTGCAGTGCGCGGGTGATGAACTTGCGGGCGGGGGCGATCATGGTTTTCGGTCTCGAATCGGGTCAGGGGGTCACTGCGCGGCGACGGTCACGCTGCGCAGCAGGCCGGCGGGTCCGCCGATCAACAGCGTGTTGGCCGCATCGAGCGACACGCCGGCGCCCAGCGACATGGGCTTGGCATCGGAATAGGTCACAGCGCGCCAGGTGTCGCCTTCGAGGCGCGCGACCGTGCCGATCGCGCCCACGCCGTAGGGCACACCGTGGTGCATGAACAGCCGGTACAGCGGCGCACCGGTCTCGTTGGGCTGCGCCTGCCAGGTGCGCCCGCCGTCGTGGGTCTGCATGACCTGGCCTGCCAGGCCCGCGCTCCAGCCGTCGTTGCGGTTGGCGAACAGCGTGGCGTAGGGATAGAAGTCGCCGGGGATCGGCACGCGCTTGGTCCAGCTCGCTCCGCCGTCCTCGGTGATCAGCACGTTGCCGAACTCGCCGGTGGCCACGCCGAAATCCTTGTCGACAAATTGCAGCGTGGTGTACTGAACGTCCTCGCCCTGGTCGGTGACGGCCCAGGTGGCGCCGTGGTCACGGCTGGCTGCGATCAGCGAACCGGTACCGGTGACCCACCAGGTGCCGTTGGCATCGCAAGCCACCGCCAGCGGTGTGTGCGGACGCTCGAGCTTGGCCGAGGTCCAGTGCGCGGCATCGGCACCGGCCGACCACACGCGGCTGTAGAAGTCGACGCCCACGAAGCTGCCGTCCGGGCACGCGGCCAGTCCGAGCATCGATGCGCCGGACGCGGCTTCGCGGCGCCACGTCGCGCCCTGATCGGCCGACACCAGCACCGAGCCGGCCTGCGTGCCGGCCACGACCACGCGGCCGTTGGTGGCCAGCGACTGCGTGAACTCATACCGCTGCGCCGACTGCGTGTGAGCCGCCTTGGCGCTCGACGGATCGAGCTGCGGCGAGCACGCCGCCAGGCTCACGACCGAACAAACCATCCAAACCCTGACCTCGCGCACTTTGTCTCCTTGCTTTGTTTTGACTCGGGGCCTCTCGCGCCCCGGCACCGCTGTTGCGGATGGCCTCAGGTCTTCAACGCCCGAGGTCCTTGGCCGACACGCCGGCGATGCCCCAGTTCGTCGAGGGCACTTCCTGAATCAGCACGCGCACGGTATTCACCGGCGCATTGACAGCCTCGACGAGGGCTTGCGTGACCTTCTCGATCACCGCTTTCTTTTGCTCTTCGGTGCGTCCTTCGAGCATGTAGATCTGTGCGAATGGCATGTGATGTCTTCCTGTGTTGAAGGGATTGGTCTCAGGCGAAGCGGATGGACACCGAGCCCATGCCCTGCACCCTCAAGGTGATGTGGTCGCCGGCGGCCACGGCCACCGCTTCGGTGATGCCACCGGTCATCACCAGCGTGCCGGCGGGCAGCGCCTCGCCGCGTTCGGCGAGCTTGTTGACCAGCATGGCGATGGCCGCAGCCGGGTGGCCCAGCACCGCAGCACCGGCGCCCACGGCCACGATCTCGCCGTTCTTTTCGAGCACGATGCCGGTGGTGCGCAGATCGGCTGCGTCGGCTGCCACGCAGGCACCGCCGACCACGAAGCGAGCGGCCGAGGTGTTGTCGGCGATCACGCTCTTGAGGTCGAACTTGAAGTCGCGGTAGCGGCTGTCGATGACCTCAATGCCTGGCAGCACGAAATCGGTGGCGGCGAGCACCGCACCGACGTGGCAGCCCGGTCCGCGCAGCTCGCTGTGCGTGACAAAGGCGATCTCGGGCTCGACCTTCGGGTGAATCAGCTCGGACACCTTGCAGGTGCCGCCATCGGCCACCGCGGTGTCGTCCATCAGGTAGCCGAAAACCGGACTGTCCACGCCCATCTGCTTCATCTTGGCGTACGAGGTCAGGCCGGCCTTGAGGCCGACCACCTTGAGCCCGCGGTCGAGCTTGAGCTGACGCCCGGCATCCTGGATGGCGTAGGCGTCGTGCCAGTCCATGTCGGGGTTGTCGTCGGTGATCTTCAGCGTGTCGCGCGCGTCGCGCTGGCAGCCGTCGAGCAGCTGCGCCAGCCGCTCGATGGTGGTGGTGTCCAGGCTCATGCCGTGACCCCCGAGCGCTCGCGCGCCATCGTCATCGCGGTGTCTTCGATCATGTCTTCCTGACCGCCGACCATGCCGCGGCGGCCGAGTTCGACCAGCAGGTCGCGCGAGGCAATGCCGTACTTCTCGCCGGCACGCTTGGCGAACAGCAGGAAGCTCGAGTACACGCCGGCGTAGCCCAGCGTGAGGGAGTCGCGGTCGATGCGGATGACGTGATCCATCATCGGCACCACCAGGTCTTCGGCGACGTCCTGAATCTTGAAAACGTCAACGCCGGTGGTGATGCCCATGCGCTCGCACACGGCGATGAACACTTCCATCGGCGTGTTGCCGGCACCGGCACCCAGGCCGGCGGCCGCAGCGTCGATGCGGTTGGCACCGGCCTCGACGGCGGCCAGCGAGTTCGCCACGCCCATGGCCATGTTGTGGTGGCCGTGGAAGCCCAGTTCGGTTTCCGGTTTGAGCGCTGCGCGAACTGCACCGATGCGCGCTTTCACGTCGTCAGGCAGCATGTGGCCGGCCGAGTCGGTGACGTACAGGCAGTTGGCGCCGTAGCCCTCCATCAGCAGCGCTTGCTGCACGAGCTTTTCCGGGCTGGCCATGTGGGCCATCATCAAGAAGCCCACCGTGTCCATGCCCAGCGCGCGGGCCTTGGTGATGTGCTGCTCGGACACGTCGGCCTCGGTGCAGTGGGTGGCCACGCGGATGGTGTGCACGCCGATGTCGTGGGCCATCATGAGGTGGTCGACCGTGCCGATGCCGGGGAGCAGCAGCGCCGACACCTTGGCGCGCTTCATCAGCGGGATCACGGCGCCGAGGTACTCCTCGTCGGTGTGCGCGGGAAATCCGTAGTTGACCGAGCTGCCGCCCAGTCCGTCGCCGTGCGTCACTTCGATCAATGGCACGCCGGCGTCGTCGAGCGCGCAGGCGATGCTTTTCATCTGGTCGAGCGACATCTGGTGGCGCTTGGGGTGCATGCCGTCGCGCAGCGTCATGTCATGCACGGTGATGCTCTTGCCCTTGAGGTTCATGGGACTTTTCCTTCAGTAACTGGGGGGGTTGTTCAGGCCGTGACGGCTTCGAGCTGCAGCTTGCCGGCAAGCATTTCCTCGGCAAACATCTCTGCCGTGCGGGCGGCGGCCGCGGTCATGATGTCGAGGTTGCCGGCGTACTTCGGCAGGTAGTCGCCGAGGCCCTCGACCTCCATGAAGACCGAGACGCGGTTGCCGTCGAAGACCGGGCCGTTGACCAGCTTGTAGCCCGGCACGTAGCGCTGGACCTCGGTGATCATCTGGTGGATCGACGCCGTGATGCGCTCGCGATCAGGCTCGGTTTCGGTCAGGCAGTGCACCGTGTCGCGCATGATCAGCGGCGGCTCGGCGGGGTTGATGATGATGATGGCCTTGCCCTTCTTGGCGCCGCCCACCTTCTCGACCGCACCGGCCGTGGTGCGGGTGAATTCATCGATGTTCTTGCGCGTGCCGGGGCCGGCGGAGCGGCTCGACACGGTGGCGACGATCTCGCCGTAGGCCACGGGCTGAACGCGGGACACGGCAGCGACCATCGGGATCGTGGCCTGCCCGCCGCACGTCACCATGTTGACGTTCATCTCGCGCCTGCCGACGTGCTCCTTGAGGTTCACCGGAGGCACGCAGTACGGCCCGATGGCCGCCGGGGTCAGGTCGATCATCATCACGCCGAGCGCATTGAGCTTGCGCGAGTTCTCGGCGTGGACATAGGCACTGGTCGCGTCGAAGGCGATCTGCACGCCATCGGCGAGCACGTGCGGCAGCAGACCGTCGACGCCGTCAGACGTGGTCTTGATGCCCATGTCGCGGGCACGCTTGAGGCCGTCGGAGGCGGGGTCGATGCCCACCATCCACACCGGCTCGAGCACCGGGCTGCGTTTCAGCTTCATCAGCAAGTCGGTGCCGATGTTGCCGGGCCCGATCAGGGCGCACTTGATTTTTTTCATGGGGGTCCTTTTGAAATGATTCAGGCGATGGTTCGAACCACGCCACCGTCGGCGCGCAAGGCGGCGCCGTTGGTGGCCGCGGCAAGCGGGCTGCACACATAAGCCACGAGCGAAGCGACTTCGGCCGGGTCGACGAAACGACGGGCCAGCGAGCTGGGCCGGTGCTCGGAAAAGAAGCGGGCCTCGGCCTCGGCCAGGGTCAGCCCCAGTTCGGCGGCCATGGCGGTCAGGAAGGCGACCGCGCCCTCGGTTCGGGTGGGACCGGGCAGCACCGCGTTGACGGTCACACCCGTGCCCAGCGTGGTCTCGGCCAGCCCGCGCGACAACGCCAGTTGCGCTGTCTTGGTCATGCCGTAATGCACCATGTCGGGCGGGGTGCACAGGCCCGACTCGCTGGAGATGAACACGATGCGGCCCCAGCCTGCCGCCGCCATGCGGGGAAGGTAGTGACGGCTCAGGCGCACGCCGCTCATCACGTTGACGTCGAAGAAACGCTGCCAGGTCGCATCGTCGATGGCCTCGAACGCCGCGGCGTCGTAGATCCCGACGTTGTTGACGAGGATGTCCACCGCAGGGTGGGCGTCCAGCAACGTGGCGGCGCCACTGGCGCACGACAGATCGCCAGCCGCCGCGTGCAGCCGCGCGCCGGGAAGCTCACGCCCGAGTGCGTCGATGGCAGCGTTCACCCGGGCCGGATCGCGACCATTGACCAGCACCTCGGCACCCTCGGCGGCGAGGGTGCGAGCGATCGCGTAGCCGATGCCGGCGGTAGACCCCGTCACCAGTGCTCGCCGACCCTTGAGTTGCAGATCCATGACCGAGCGTCCTCAGTGAAAGCGCACCGAGCAGCCGCCCAGCCCGCCGATGGAGATGCGGAAGTTGTCGCCGGCGCGGGCCGGGAACATCGCTGCCAGCGCGCCCGACAGGATCACTTCGCCGGCCTTGAGGCCGATGCCGAAGCGCCCGAGCGTGTTGGCCAGCCAGGCCACCGCATTGACGGGCGAGCCCAGGGCGGCCGCGCCGGCGCCGGTGGCCACGATCTCGCCGTTTTTCTCGAGCACCATGCCGCAGGTCGTGAGGTCGATGTGGCGCGGGTCGACGGCGCGGTCGCCCAGCACGAAGACACCGCACGAGGCGTTGTCAGCCACGGTGTCCTGGATCTTGATGCGCCAGTCCTGGATGCGCGAATCGACGATCTCGAAGCACGGCATGACGCACTCGGTGGCGGCCAGCACCTGCGCGTTGGTGACGCCCGGGCCCATCAGGTCCTTCTTGAGGATGAAGGCGATTTCGCCCTCGGCTCGCGGCTGGATCAGCGTCTTGGTGTCGATCGACTCGCCGTCGTTGACGATCATGCCGCTGAGCAGGTGGCCGAAGTCGGGCTGGTACACGCCGAGCATGTCCATCACCGCACGCGAGGTGACGCCGATCTTCTTGCCGACGATGCGCTCGCCGGTGGCGGCCACGCGGTGCTCGATCATGCACAGCTGGATGCGGTACGCGTCGTCGATGGTGATGTCCGGGTCTTGCGAGGTCAGCGGCGCGATCGCTTCGCGTTGCGCCAGTGCCTGGTACAGCGCGGCGCCGTGGTGCTGGATGCGTTGAAGGTCCATGGTGTCTCGGGGGAAGGTTGAGTGAATGGGGGTGCGGTCTCAGGCGCTGCGCGATGTGGCGCTGGACTGGGCATCGGCCTCGGCGAAGAAGTCACCAATCAGCCGCACGAAGCGCTCGGTGTGCTCGATCTGCGTCCAGTGGCCGCAGCGTCCGAACACATGCAGCTGCGAGTCGGTGATCCACTGCGACAGCGTGAGCGAGGTGCTCAGCGGGATGACCTGGTCGTCGCGTCCGTGGATCAGCAGCGTGGAATGCGGCAAGGCGCGGATGGCCGCCTCGGGGCTGGCCAGCGCATCGACCGAGCGTTGACGCGGCGCGGGGAACATCGCCGCGAACGACTCCTGAAAGCCGGGACGGATGCTGGCCTCGTAGCGCAGCTTGGCGAGTTCGTCGTTGACCAGTCCGCGGTCGTAGGCGAACACATCCATGATGCGGCGCATGTTCTCGAACGATGGGGTGTAGCCCCACACCGCATCGAGCCCGGGCGTGATCGGAAAGCTCACTCCGACGCTGCCCATGAGCACCAGCCGGCGCACGCGCTTGGGGTGTCGAATGGCCAACGCCAGCGCGAGCGCACCGCCGAAGGAGTTGCCCACCAGATCGGCCTGCTCGATGCCCAGCGCATCCAGCAGATCGACGGCTTGCTGCACCCAGACGTCCATGTTGTAGGCACCAGCCAGACCCGGTGGCTGCGGCCGCTCGGTGTAGCCAAAACCGAACATGTCGGGGGCGATGACGCGGCGCTGCGTGGCCAGACGGGGCAGCACCAGCCGCCAGTTGGCCCAGGCGCTCACGCCCGGTCCGGAGCCGTGGACGAACAGCGTGGGCGGCTGGCCAGGCGCCGACGTGCCCATGTCGTGCACGTTGGTGCTGAAGTTGCCGGTGCGCACCAGGGTGCCGATTTCGGGGTTGTTGCTGGTCATGTTCGGGCCCTCAGAGCTTGATGCACACGTTGCGAAGCTCGGTGTAGAACTCAAGCGAATGCACGCCGCCTTCGCGGCCGATGCCCGACGCCTTGGCCCCGCCAAAGGCGGTGCGCAGATCACGCAGGAACCAGCTGTTGATCCAGCAGATGCCCACTTCGACCTGCTTTGCCACGCGGTGCGCGCGGCCCAGGTTTTGCGTCCACACCGTGGTGGCCAGGCCGTAGTCGGTGGCGTTGGCCAGCGCGATCGCTTCGTCTTCGGTGTCGAACGGCGCGATGTGGCAGCACGGGCCGAAGATCTCCTCGCGGATCACCGCGGCCGACTCCGGCAGGCCGGTCCAGATGGTGGGTTGCACCCAGTGGCCACCGGCCAGCGTGCCGCTCATGGCTGGCACGCCACCGCCGGTGACCACCGTGGCACCCTGTTCAACCGCCTTGCGGTAGTAGCCCAGCACCTTGTCGCGGTGCTCGGCCGAAATCAGCGGACCCAGGCCGACGCCGGGCTGCTCGGGCGGGCCGATCTTCAGTGCCTCGGCCTTGGCCTTCAGGGCGGCGACGAACTTGTCGAAGATGCCGCGCTGCACGTAGACACGCTCGGTGCCCAGACAGACCTGGCCGCAGTTCTCGAACGCCGAGCGGGTGATGCCGGCGACGGCCTGATCGAAGTCGGCGTCGTCGAAGACGATGCCGGCGTTCTTGCCGCCCAACTCGAACGACACCTTGCGCACGCCCTTGGCCGCCGCGCCCATGATGGCTTCGCCCGTGCGCGTCTCACCGGTGAAGGTGATCGCATCGACATCGGGATGACTCGTGAGGAACTCGCCGGCCGAATCGGGTCCGAAGCCGTGGACCACGTTGTACACACCGGGCGGCACGCCGACCTTGTTCATCACCTCGCCAAGCAAGGTGGCGGTGGCCGGGGTCTCTTCGGAGGGTTTGACGATCACGGTGTTGCCGCAGGCGAGCGCCGGGCCGACCTTCCATGTCATCAGCAGCAGCGGCAGGTTCCACGGGCACACCACGGCGATGACGCCCAGCGGCGTGCGCACGCCGTAGTTGATCGCGGTGCCGCCATCGGGCGTGGCCATCTCGAAGCTCTCGGTGGGCACGTTCTTGATGATGTCGGCGAACACCTTGAAGTTGGCCGCGCCGCGCGGGATGTCGATGTGCGAAGCCAGCGACAGCGGCTTGCCGGTGTCGGCGATCTCGGCCGCCAGAAAGTCGTCGAAGCGCCGGTTGATCTCGTCGGCCACCGCGTAGAGCATGTCGACGCGCTTGACCACCGTCATGCGACCCCAGTCGCCCTTGAGCGCCGAGCGGGCCGAAGCCACCGCGTGATCGACCTCGGTGCGGCCGGCCTCGTGCACCAGGCCGAGCACGCTGTTGTCGACCGGCGCGCGGTTTTTGAAGGTCTTGCCGGTGGCGACGAATTCGCCGTTGATGAAGTTCAGAAACTGTTTCATGTGGGTTGCTTCAAGCAGGAATCGGATGGCGCTTCGCCGGGTTCATGACGGCTGATCGCTCAGGCCGAGGGCGGCCAGGGCGGCCCGGGCGCAGCTCGCGTCCTGCTCGGCAGACGCGCCTGACACCCCGATCGCACCGACGCAATCGGAGCCGGCGTACATCGGCACGCCACCGCCAAAAGGCACCAGGCGTGGGCGCTGCGGCATGCCCGCGCGCAGCCCGGCATCGCCTTCGAGCAGCGCCGGCCAGCGCTCGGTGGGAAAGCCGAAACTCGCCGCCGTGTAGGCCTTGTCGATCGCGATGTCGATCGAGTGCAGGAACGAGCCCGGCATGCGCAGGAACCCCATCAGCAAGCCGCTGGTGTCGGCCACGGCCACGTTGATGCGCACGCCCAGCGAACGGGCATGAGCGACCGCCGCGGCGACGGCGGTGTGGGCCGCCTCGTCGGTCAGGGAGCGCTGAAGGGCCGTGGCAGACATCTCAGGTCACCACGTTGAGGAAGTTCGCGTTGAGCTTGCGGTCGTGATAAAAAATCGCGCGCCCCAAGTCGTCGTCGGTCCAGGTCAGCAGGGGCCGATCGGGGTAGTGGATGTACCCGCCCGAGAACACCTCGTTGCGATTGCCGCTCGGGTCGAAGAAATAGATCGTCTCGCCGCGCGTGATGCCGTGGCGCGTCGGACCGATGTCGATCGACACGCGCTTGCGGGTGATGATGTCGGCCGCCTTGAGCACCTCGCCCCAGTTGTCAAGCAGGAACGAGACGTGGTGCAGCTTGTTCTTGTCGGCGTGGCGGATGAAGGCGACGTCGTGCGGCTTGTTCGAGCACGTCAGGAAGGCTGCGATCTGCAGCTTGTCGGGGCCTGCGACCACCTGCTCGGTGAGCGTGAAACCCAGCACCTCGGTGAACAGCTTGACGGAACCGTCGAGGTCGTCGCCGTACAGCAAGCAGTGGTCAAAGCGCGTGGGCGACATGCCCTTGAGCCCGTCGGGATAGACCTCTGGGTTGACCAGCGGCATGCCGTTGCCGGTCTTGTCCTTCTCGGCAAACAGCTCGATGGCGTGGCCGGTGGGCACGGTGAAGCGAAACCGCTCGCCGGTGCGCAGGTGCTCGCCAGCCTTGATCCATTGCAGATCGGTGCACAGGCCGCTGGCCTTGATGTCCTCGGCGAGCTTCTTCAGCGTGGCGGGCGAGTCCACCCGAAAGCCCATGAAATCCATGCCGGCGGTGTCGGCCTCGCGCAGCACCACGCTGTGGTGGTCGTGCTCGTCCCAGGCCTTGAAGTACACACGCCCCTGGGCATCGCGGGCCACTTCCCACAAGCCGACCACATCGGCGTAATGCGCGACCGCCGCGTCCAGATCGAGCACGCGCAACTGCACGTGGCCGGGCCTCAATACACCTGTCATCGCCATGTCTTGTCTCCTGTGATTTCTGAACTCAAGGCGCCGGTCTGTGCGCACTGCGCAGCGGATCGGCACCGTCCCGGGCCCCTGCCCGTTCAATGCAGCGCGCCATCTTTTCCACGGCGCGCACCTGCAGGTCACTCAGCGGATACGCGCGGCAAGCCAGCACGCATCCCTCGGCTTCGTCTTGCTCGCTGACGTGGCAGCGGCTCATCTTTTTCGTGCGCACCGTTCCGGCCTCGATGCGCACCTTGCAAACACCACATCCGCCACCGCGACACCCGGCCGGGATGCCACTGCGCGCCAGCGCTTCGAGCCCCTCGAGCAAGGTGCGCGTGTCTGCACACGCATACGTCTCGCCCGTGTTCGAAATCCGGATCTGGTAGCTGGGCATCTCTTCAGCCCCCCCGACCCATCGGAATGCTCTGAACCGCAGCCCGAAAGTTACGCAAACCGCTCGATACTGTCCAATACTGATTACCGGCCGAGTGATACCTTTTGGGTATGCTCTTGCCAGTCACGTCAACCACAGGAGCGAACCCATGGACTTGCGGCAGATGCGGTACTTCCAGGTGCTCGCCGAAGAGCTGAACTTCGGGCGGGCAGCGGCGCGGCTGCACATGGCCCAACCTCCGCTGACGCGGCAGATCCAGGCGCTGGAAAACAAGCTGGGCGCGGCGCTGTTCGAGCGCACGCCGCGCGGTGTGGTGCTGACGACGGCGGGCCGCACGCTGTACGAAGAGGTGCCCAACATCCTGGGTCTCGTGGCGCGCGCACGCACGCGCGCCGAGCAGGCCGGCCAGGGCCGCATCGGCCGGCTCGACGTGGGCATCTTCGGCTCGGCCATCCTCAACGTGATCCCGCGCGTGCTGTCGCGCTTTCGCGCCGATTACCCCGAGGTCGAGCTGTTCTTGCACACCATGACCAAGGCCGAACAGATCGAGGCCTTGCGGGAACGCCGCATCACGGTGGGCTTCAACCGGCTGGTGCCCGAAGAGCCCGACATCGCCGTGCGCATCGTGCTGCGCGAGCGCTTCATGGTGGCGCTGCCGGCCACACACCGGCTGTGCAAGCAAGCTGAGCTGACGCTGCGCGACATGACGGGCGAGCCGCTGATCCTGTACCCGAACCTGCCCATCGCGGGACTGGCGCAGCAGGTGCTCGCGGCCTTTCAGCGCGAGGGCGCCATACCCAGGGTGGCCCAGCAGGTCGAAGACGTGTTGACGGCGATCGCGCTGGTGTCCAGCGGCTTCGGCCTGTGCGTGACGACCGCCTCGGCTGCCAGCTTGCAGTTGCCCGGCGTCGAATACCGGCCGCTGAATTCGCGCACGCTGCGCGAGATCGAACTGAGCTGCCTGTACCGGCGTGACGACCGCTCGCCCATCCTCAGCGCGTTTCTCGACGTGATCGAGCACCTTGACCCGCCGCACGCCTGAGCGTTCGGGGTCGTGGTGAGCGCAAAGGACGCGGTGCGACATCACAGGTGCTTGAACAGCGGGCTGCGTGGCGCTGCCGAAGCCGCATCGGCCGAGGTGAAGAACTTCTCGGTGTAGATGTCGCGCTCGAACAGCCGACCCTGCATCAGGGTGGCGATGCAGGCCTCGGTCATCGCGGGCGGGCCACACAGGTAGGCCTTGTGGCCGCGGAAGTCATTGGCGAAGTGCGCCTTCAAGGCGTCGTGCGCGTAGCCCCGCGCGCCGCTCCACACGCCGTCTTCGGGCAGGTCCGACAGCGCGGGCACATAGGTGAAGTTCGGGTGCGCTGCGGCAAGCTGCTCGAACAACTCGTGGAAGTACAGCTCCTCGACGTTGCGCGCGCCTTGCACCAGCGTGATGGGCAGCGTCGAGCCCTCGGCCAGCAGGTCGAGGATCATGGACTTGGGGCTCGACAGGCCCGATCCGCCGGCCACGAAGATCATCGGCAATGCGGCCGACTTGCGAACGAAATAGCGCCCGCTCGGCGCAGTGAACTTGACCCGCTCGCCGACGTTGAATGCGTCGTGCAGCCAGGTGGTCGCACGCCCGTCGGGCACGCGGCGCACATGCAGTTCGATCAGCCCGTCAGCTGCGTGCTGCTGGGGTGAATTGGCGATGGAGAACGCGCGTGCGCCATCGACGCCAGGCACCTCGAGCATCACGTACTGGCCGGGCTGGAAGGCCACCGGGCGATCGGTGCGCAGCCACAGGCCGCGAATCGTTGGCGTGAGCATGCGCGCTTCGGCGAGCACGGCAGCGTGATCCTCGAGCGGCAGAAACTGCGCGTCAGGGTCTTCGTCGATGTCGGCCTCGATGACCACGTCGCCAAGCGCGGTGGCGCAGCACGCGAGGATCTTGCCCTCGTCGCGCTCGAAGTCCATGAGCGCGAAGTTCGACGAATCGCCGTGATCGCATTCACCCTCAAGCACCTGAACCTTGCAGGTGCCGCACACGCCGTGTCCGCACGCATGCGGCAACCACACGCCTGAGCGCAAGCAGGCGTCAAGAACGGTTTGCCCCTCGCGCACGTCCACGCTGTGGCCCAGCGGTTCGATCGTGATCTGAAAAGTCATCGCAGTGCTCTTTCGATGGGCTCAGCTGCCGCTGCCCTGGATGCCCGACAGACCCGGCGTGCGAAAGCGGATCACCGACTTGTGAACCAGCCCGTTCTCGGCCAGCGACTTGTCGAAATCGGGCTTGAACGGCTTGCCCGAATCAAGCCACTGCACCTTGGCCCAGTCGATCCGGGCGAAGTCGGGGTGGCTGCCGTAGGCGCCCGTCAACACGTTGGAGATCAGCGCTGCGAACGGCATGTCGGGCGGCAGCGGGAAGCACAGCGGGGCGCAAAACAGCAGGTGGTTGTCCCAGCACACGTACAGCAGACGGTTGCCGTGGAACTTGTCCTCGGTGTCCTGGATGGCGCCGCTGTAGCCGGGATTCAGTGCAATAACGGGCATGTCGATTTCCTCAGGGCGAACGTCCCCCCAAGCGCGAAAAATCGCGCCTTTCGGGACTTGGTTTCAGGGGGTGGCCGGGCGGTCAGGCCGCCTTCGGTGCGGGTTCATGGGGGACGGCCGGCTCGGACAGGTCCTGACCGGTCCAGCGCTCCCAGTTCATGCGGTCGGGCGAGGTGTTGAAGTCCCCGCTGTCGGCGCCTGGCACCAGGTGGTAGTACTTGAGCACCTCGGCCAAAGGGTCGAAGCCCGGCACGGTCGGGTCGGTGCCCTCGGGGAAGCAGTTGCCCTGATAGATCTGGTGCACCGGCAGCCAGGCCTGCACGTACTTTTCGGGCTCGTCTTCGAAGATGTCCTTGCAGCCATCGGAGCAGAAGTGGTACTTCATGCCGTGATAGCTGGTCTCGCGCAGGCAGATGGTGGTCGGATCGTCAGGCTCGGTGAAGATGCACGGAACCTGGCAGGTCTGGCACAGCATCGGCAGCGTGGGGTTGCGCCACATCTTGCCGTTCTCGCGCTCGTAGTCGGCCAGCCACTCGAAGCGTGGGCGGTACAGCTTGTCGAACGTCTCCGGGTACTTCTCCGACAGCCAGGCCATCTCGTCGGCCTTGGGCACCCAGGTGTTGAAGTCGGCAGCGTGGCCGTAGTTGTTGAACGCGGCCCAGGCCTCGTGCGACAGACGGGCCTTTTCCTTGGCAGCCACCTCGTGGTACTTCGGCATGCGGATGCCGTAGCGCGACAGGTCCTCGAACAGCGCGCCGCCATTCTTCTCGAAGTACATCTCCCAGGCCTCGGACCAGCTCATCACGCGCTTGGGCAGCATGTAGTCCATCATCATGCTGACCAGCGTGAGCAGCCGGTAGCCGCGCCAGAACCACTTGTCGACCCACTTCTGCACGATCGGCACGTTGTCCGGATCCTGCTCAAGCATGAACTTCACCACCTCGAGGCCCAGCGTCATGTGACGTGACTCGTCGCTTTGCGCCGAGAAGCCGAAGGTCACGGTGGCCATGTCGCCGTTGTAGGCCGCACCGCTCATGAACGGCATGAACAGCAGGTTGGTCAGCACGTACTCGAAGGAAAACGAGATCGCGGTGACGAACTCGAACGGGCCCGCGCTCATCGCGTCTTCAAAGTACGACTTCGGCACCGACAGGTACCACACGCGGTCGAACATGTGCTGCGGATCGTGCAGCCCGTTGAAGTACTTGTTGAAGTGGCTGATGGTGTGGAACTGCGTCTGCGCGTGGCGCAGCTCGTCGATCGACTGCATCTGGCACGCCACCCGGGCGCCCACGCCGCGGAACGATCGCCCGGCCATCGCGTAGCCGCGGTGTGCCGCGTACTCGAGCGGCGACACGCCGGTCAGGAACAGCTTGAGCGTGTTCAGGTAGCGCGGATCGCTGATGTTGAACTGGCCGTTGTTCTGCTGGAACGCGTCGATGATCGCGTAGAGCTTCTTTTCCTTTTCGCCCTGGAACTTCCAGTAAGCCTCCATCGTGAGGCGAAACGGGTCTTCCCACTTGTCCCAGTCGTGGATCTTGATGCCCTCGAACTGGTCGAACGGGAACACGTCGTCCATCGACTGGTAGGTGGTGTCCCAACCCAGGTCGCGGGTCATCATGCCGTAGCGCTCCTTGAGCCCGAGGCGGGCGGCGGGGCGGGTGGCTGCAGGTGCGGTTGGCGCTGCGGTGGTGGTGGTCTGGCTCATCGGTGTGTCCTTACTGCTGGGTTCACAAGTGGTAAGTCGGAGATATGGAATCGGGAGGTGGCTGCGCGGGCTTCAGCCCCAGTGCAGGCAGAACTCGTCGTCGGTTTCATCGATGCTTCCCGACAGGGAGATCAGACTCAGGTGCAGCTCCTGGATGTCCCAGTCGCGACCGATCAGCGCTTCAACCGACTCGCGGCGAATCACCAGCCGGCCCAGCGCTTCGATCTTGACCATGGCGGGGTAATCGACCACGGTGGCGTGGGGGTTGTCGGTAACGATCGCCTCGACGAGGCTGCGCGTCAGATCGTTCAGTTGCAGCGCGATGAACACCGGCTGCGCAGGCCGTGCGGTGACCGTGCTCATGCTGCCGCTCCAGCGGCAGCCCGGGCCACGAGACCCAGCCGCCCGACGCGCACGTCGAGGTCGGCGCGGATCGTGGCCAGCACATCGGTGCCCGCACTGCCCAGCGCCAACTGCGCCAGCGGCTCGATGGCACGTGCCAGCTCGTCGCGCCACACGCGGTACCAAAGCGTGAGTTGCTCGGCGTTGGCCGGCGACTCGCTCGCGGCGGTCTTGACCGTGGCATCGACCCAGCGCGTGGTTTCCGTGTGCCAGTCGGTCATGAACTCGGTCAGCATGCCTGCTGCGTTGCCGGTGGCCGGGCTGATCTTGTCGATGTAGTGGCTGTAGATCAGCGGATAGATCATCCCGTCGAAGACCAGGTTTTGCGCCAGGAACAGCTCGAACCAGTCCTTGGTGACGAACAGGTTTTCCATCATGCGGCGCACGCCTTGCCAGGCCGGCAACTCCAACCACGCCTGCTTGCCGGCGCTGAGCGAGCTGCCCTGATTGCCATCGAGCTGCAGGCCCATGCGCGACAGGTACTGGGCAATGCCCAGCCGGTCCATGGCCGCGAAGATGCACGGCTGCGTGACTGCGGTGCCGTAGCCATAGGCGCACACGTAGTCGTTGTTCATGTTGGCGCCCCACTCGTAGTGGCGCAGCGGCATCAGCACCTGGACGATCGACTCGCGCGTGGCCTCGTCGGCCTGGGCGATCAGACGGCGCTTCTCGCAAAACTCGAACTGCCGGTCGGCGCCTTCTTGCTGCTTGGCGCGCGTCATCGTGTACACGCCGTAATAGAAGTGCCGCGGATCCTTGAGCGCGTACCAGTCGGCCATTTGGATGGCCGTGCGGCGCTGGTCGTACAGATCGCGCTCGGGCTCCCACATGGGCCGGTAATGGAAGTTGACCATCGGCTGCATGTCGAAGGTCGCTTCCTGGTAGCGCGAGGCCGGCTTGTCGCCACCGATGCGCCTGGCCACATTGGAAAAAGTCTGACGGATCGGACGTATGTCCGAGGTCTTGATGTCGACTTGCACTGCTGTTCTCCTGTCCTTGTGACTTTTGGCTGTCTTGCTGCCGGCGCCGCGCGCCGGCGTGTACTTCAGTGACCCACGCCCGGCTGGCCGTAACGCCACTTCATGCGCTCGTAGTCGACCCGTGCGCCCTCCTCGGGGGTCAGGTGAGTGACCTCGTGGCGGGCGCAAAACTCGCGGAACTGATCGAACTGCATGACCAACTCGACCGCCAGCTCGGGGTCGCCGATGGCGAACTCGAACTCGACAAAGCGGGCATCGCGCGTTCCGGTGACGCGAACAAAGCACGGCTGGCCGGTCATCTCGGCAGCCGAATCCATGCGGCGCGGGTCGGTCTGGGTGGTCACTTGTTCAATCCATCACATTTGCGAGGGCGCAATTGCCTCTCGGTCTATGTAGTGCAACAGGTGGGCCAGATCCGCTAAGTCCTTGATTTGATTGACCTCGCGTATTGAGGCCGCTCAAACCGCGGGAACTCCCGTATGCCGATTTGGTAATTTGCTGCAGTGCAGCTTGATCAAATGATCAAAAGGCAGGTCGGGCTCGGGTGAACCCGCCGCCGGACGACTTCCGGGAGCGCTCAGGCCTCCGGCAGCCCTTCCTTCTTGAGCCGATAGGCCAGTTGGGGGCGGGTGATGCCCAGCAACCGGGCAGCCTGCGACAGGTTGCCTTTGGCGCGTTGCATGGCGGTTTGCATCAGCCGCGACTCGAGCGAGGCGATGCCGATGTTTTCCTGGAGCACCTGATCGCACAACGCATCGAGCGGGTCGTCGGCCCGCTCGATGACTTCGCCACCGGCACTGACCTGGCCGCCGCGCGCCGACGACGAGCCCTCCCACAACTGGCAGGCTTCGATCACCCCGTTGTCAGGCGCCAGAAGCACGGCACGCTCGATCACGTTCTCGAGCTCGCGGATGTTGCCCGGCCAAGGGTGGTCCATCACCTCTCGCATCGCCTTGTCGCTCAAGCCTCGCAATTTCTTGACATACAAGGCGCTGTACTTCTCGACGAAGCGGCCGACCAGCGCCGGAATGTCTGCAATACGTTCGCGCAACGGCGGAATCCGGATCGGGAAGGTGTTGAGCCGATAGAACAGATCACTGCGGAACTTGCCCGTCTGCATCGCCATCGCCAGATCGACGTTGGTGGCCGCAACGATGCGCACATCGACCTTCAGCGTGCTTTCGGAGCCCAGCCGCTCGACCTCGCCGGTTTGCAGCACGCGCAGCAACTTGACCTGCGCCGACAGCGGCAGATCGCCGACTTCATCGAGAAACAGCGTGCCTCCGCTGGCGCGCTCGAAGCGCCCGGCGCGCGCATGGTGAGCGCCGGTGTAAGCGCCCTTCTCGACGCCGAACAGCTCGGCCTCGATCAACTCGGCGGGTATGGCAGCGCAGTTGACGGCGATGAAAGGCCCCTTCGAGCGCGAGCCGTTGTCGTGCAACCAGCGCGCGAACACCTCCTTGCCCACGCCGGTCTCACCAAGCAACAACACCGTGATCGCACTCGTGGCTGCCTTGCTCAACAGATCAAACGCAGTTCGAAAGCCAGGCGACACGCCGACCAGCGTCTGATCGTGCTCGCGCCGTGGCTGCACGGTGCGGATCTTTTCGATGCCAATGTTGAATTCGATCAGTCTGGACGCGATGCTCTCGGGACGGAACAAGTCGACGTAGCGGTCGTCCTTCCAGTCCTCGGCGGGCTGGCCGAAGATGCGGCAGCGGCTGTCGCCCATGCTGCGGCACTCGACCTCACGAAACACCACCAGGCGGCCCATGAAAGCGCTGGTGTAGCCCGAGGCGTACCCGACCTGCGTCCAGCACTGGGGGTCATCGCCGTAGCCGAAGTCCGCCGAATGCGCTTCGCATTCCCAGGCGTTTTCCCACAGGAATTCACCAAAGAAGTGGCCCCGGGCCAGGTCGAGCTCCAGATGCACTTTCTCGACACGCACCGCGCCCTCGAGGGAATGCAGTTTCGGGCCGAGCCAGAAGGCGTCTTCGGTGCGCATGCCAGCACGCCGCTCGCGAATGGCCAGCTCGCCATCGCGCTGACCCGAGGCGAACCCCATGCGCACCAGCAGCCCGCGTGCACGTTCCACGCCGAGTGAATCGAGCAACTCCTTGCGCAGCTCGGCGAAAGCGCGGGTATGCAACAGCAGCATGCGCTGCTCGTCGAGCCAAATCAGGCCGGAGTCGGCATTGAATCGCAACAGGGAAAGCAGGTCGCCCATACCGGGTCTCTAATGAAGCGCGAACGGAATGGACACGAAACGCATGAAGGATGCTAGCGGCGGGGCCATCGGTGCGAGGTCAGGTAAACGCCGAGCCGGCCGGTCTTGAAACCGAGGCAGGCGACAGCCTAGGTACCGAGCCGAACCGCCGCGATTTTGCGGTGTCCGCGAGGTCGAAAGCATCAGCAATCGAACGCCAAACCCGCGCTGTGCGAGGCTCGGACAAAAAAAGAGCCCTTCACGGGGAAGGGCTTGGTCTGACTGGAGGGGGGAGAGACTCACGAACTCTCGGTACCTAAATGAAACGTAACCCCGCACGTCCTTTAAAGAATTCCCGACCGGAAAGTCTCTGAAT
>CANGBT010000027.1 GCA_947452135.1 Burkholderiales bacterium | reverse complement strand
CTGCCGGTGCGTGAGCCCCGACACCGCCAGCAAGGTGATCACCGCGCCGTTGTGCGGCAGCGTGTCCATGCCGCCGCTGGCCATGGCGGCCACGCGGTGCAGCACCTCGAGCGGAATGTTCGCGGCCTGAGCGTGCTCGATGAACTGATTGGCCATCGCCGCCAGCGCGATGCTCATGCCGCCCGAGGCCGAGCCGGTGATGCCGGCCAGCGACGTGACCGTGACCGCCACGTTGACCAGCGGATTCGGGATGCCGCGCAGCGCGTCGGCCACCACCACGAACCCCGGCAGCGCCGCGATCACCGCGCCGAAGCCGTATTCGGACGCCGTGTTCATGGCGGCCAGCAGCGCACCGCCCACTGCCGCCTTGCTGCCGTCGACAAATGACGTGGTGACGCGCCGCCAGGCAAAGACCACCACAGTGAAGATGCCAGCGAGCAAGGCCGCCTCGACCGACCAGATGGCGACCATCGGCGCCACGTCGGCGACCACCGGATGCGCCATGCCCGGCAACGCGACGGTGCTGGTCTTGCCATAGACCTCGGGAATCCAGCCGGTGAACAGCTTGTTGGACACGGCCACCACCAGCAACGGCAGCACCGCCAACCACGCGTGCGGCAACTCACCCTCGGGCACCGGCACCGGCTCGTTGAGCACGTGTTCGCCGTAACCCTCGCCCGCGGCCGCTGCACCGCGACGGCGCCATTCAAGGTAGGCCATGCCCGCGACCAGGATGAACGCCCCGCCGATCACCCCCAGCCACGGTGCGGCCCAGGTGGTGGTGTGAAAGAACGTGGTCGGGATGATGTTCTGGATCTGCGGCGTGCCCGGCAGGCTGTCCATCGTGAAGCTGAAAGCACCCAGCGCGATGGTGCCGGGGATCAGCCGCTTGGGGATGTCGAGCAGGCGAAACAGCTCGGCGGCCAGCGGGTACACGGCGAACACCACCACGAACAGCGACACCCCGCCGTAGGTGAGCAGCGCGCACACCAGCACGATCGACAGCATCGCCTGCTGGCGCCCGGCCAGCGCGATGGCCGCCTTCACCGTGGCGCGCGCAAAGCCCGAGATCTCGATGAGCTTGCCAAACAGCGCGCCCAGCATGAACACCGGAAAGTACAGCTTCACGAACTGCGCCATCTTCTCCATGAAGACCCCGGCGTACACCGGCGCGACCAGCGACGGCTCGGTGAGCAGCACGGCCAGCAACGCCGCCACGGGCGCAAAGACGATGACGCTGTGGCCGCGGTAGGCCAGCCACATCAGCAAACCGAGCGAGAAAAGGATGATCAGAAACGACATGTCAGGCTCTCCGCGGGGCGGTCGTGGATCGGGCCGGCAGCGGCACCGGTGAAGGCCGGAAAATGTAAGCCACGTCGCCAGCGACATCAGCCCGGGAGCGCGCCATGAACACCCCTCACATTGACCACCCGCGCCGCGTCGAACGGCTGATTGCCGGTCAGGCCACTTCGGATGGCGCCGGCGTCAAGCTCACCCGTGTGCTCACGCACGATCTGCAGCGCCGGCTCGACCCGTACCTGATGCTCGACGCCTTCGGCAGCGACGACCCCGATGACTACATCGCCGGGTTTCCCGACCACCCGCACCGTGGCTTCGAGACCATCACCTACATGCTGGCCGGGCGCATGCTGCACCGCGACAGCGCCGGCAACGAAGGCCTGCTCGAGGGCGGCGGCGTGCAGTGGATGAACGCCGGGCGCGGCGTCATCCACTCCGAGATCCCGCAGCAGCAAGACGGCCGCATGGAGGGCTTTCAGCTGTGGCTCAACCTGAGCGCGCGCGACAAGATGAGCGCGCCCTGGTACCGCGACTTCAAGGCCGACGAGTTGCCCCGGTTCGTCACGGCCGCGGGCGTGGCCGTCACGGTGATCGCCGGTGAGAGCCACGGCGTGGGCGGCGCGGTCACGCGCGACGTCACGGCGCCGCTGTTTCTCGATGTGCACCTGGTCGCGGGCTCGCGCTTTGCGCAGCCGCTGCCGGCCGGCCACAACGCGTTTGTCTACGTCTACCGCGGTGCGGTGGCGATCGCCGGCCAGTCGGTGACAGCGCAGCGCATGGCCATCCTGGCCAACGACGCGTCAACCGATGGCGTGGTGATCGAAGCCGAGGGCGACGCCCGCATGCTGCTGATCGCCGGGCAGCCGCTGGGCGAGCCGATCGCCCAGCACGGCCCGTTCGTCATGAACACGCAGCAGGAGATCGCGCAGGCCGTGGCCGATTTCCGGGCCGGGCGGCTCGGCGAAGCGTCAGGCCGGTTGCAGCGCTGACGGATCGCGTCGGGTGCGGGAGGCCCGTGTCGACACCCGGTCGCTCAGCAGCTCGCAGCTCGAGCGCAAATCGGCCGTGTCGAGCGCGTAGCAAGGCACGCGTGTGGCCACAGCGACCACCGCGTCCACGCCCTGCCCCGGATGCGCCAGTGCATTGAGGGTCTGCGCGTACATCCGCGCGCTCGCCTCGGCCGCGCTCAGCTCGCGCCACCGCGGCGACTTCAAGCTGCGGTCATGGCACACGAAAACCACCGCGCCCAGTTCGCACGCGTCGGCCACGCCGGCCGGCATGGCGTTCACGGGCACATGCAGCGTGTCGCCCAGATCGATGGCGCCAAACGCCGGCAAGTCATAGCCGGCGGGTGGCGGCTGCTTCAAGCACAGCGCGTGGGGATAAGGCTGCACGCGCAGCGTTGACAACTCGATGGGGCCGAGTTCGTCGCTGAGGTAACCAAAGCCGTGATGCAGCAGGCCCCAGGCGGTGGTCGACTTGCCGTGGCCCGAGTCACCCACCAGCAGGTACGCCCGACCCGATCGCGTCAGCGCCGCAGCATGCAAAAAGTACAGGTCTGGGCGCAAGCGCTGCAGTGAGACCGTCACCGCCTTTTCAAGCCGGTACAGCAGCGTGCTCGCGCAAGACTCGGCCACGCGATCGCCACCACGCTGCCACAGCGTCTGGCTCGGCGAATCGGCATGGCCGGTGATCACGAACTCAAGGTCCGGAGCGCACGAACTTGCCGGCGAGCGCATCGCCGCGTAGTTGGCCCGCACGATGTCAACCCACGAGGCGTCGTGGCAGGCAACGCGCACATGCCGCCCCAGAACCCGGAGCGACATGGCGTGCACGGCTGGAGCCGTTGGCACTTGAGCCGGTTACGGGCGTGGCGGCGGACGCCCGACGTTCGGCGGCTTGCCGGGGTTGGCCGGTGGCCCACCGGGTTTTTGTGAACCTGCCTTCGCGTACGAGGGCGCAGCCGCCAGGGTCAGGATGGCCGGCGCCACATAGGCGGTGCGGGTCACGAAAGCCCGCCTGGAGTGGTCGGGTTGTGGATCAGTGGGTTTTGTCATGTCGCTTCCTTTGTTCCGTTGACACGGTCAACGCAGGCTAGACCCGAGCTCAGCCCACCAGATTGAGCATGCGCAACCGTTGAACGGTATCGGCCACGTCGCCGCGGGCCGTTTCGTCGTCAACCTCGAAGACGGCGGCAAAGGCCACCGCAGTCTCGTGCTCGTCCACGCCGTCGCGGCACAAGCGCCAGATGAAACTCGCCGTGCTGTTGAGCTGATGGATCTGGTTGGAGCGGTTGTCGAGCGCCAGGATTTCTCCGTTGACCTCTCTGAACACGAGTGCGCCGTCTTCCGGGGGGGGTATGCCCATGCTGTGCCTTGGTGTTGGTGCGTCGTGGCCGCGAGTTTCTCGGCACCCGCGCCACATGAAGTTGCACGCACGCAATTTCCTGGCGACTGACCTCGATAGCCTGTCAACGCAGCAGACAACCGGCACAGCCCCCCATGGAGTTTCAAGAAAGCGCCCCGGCCACACGGTTGGCGGTGAGCGCGCAAACGGCCTTGCCGGTGGTCGCACAACTGCTCGCGCACGCCGCGACGGGTGCGGCATTGCAAAGTTTGACCAACGGTGAGGCAGCCAGCGGCACCGACCTCGCACGCCAGCTGCAATGGTTGCTCGACGGCGGACTGGGCCCGTTGCTGCATGGCGCGATGGGGCACGCCGCTGTGGCGCAACTGCCGCCGACATGGCGCACGGCGCTGTTGAGCGCCGACCTCACGGCACGGGTGCGCCACGGCAGTCTGACTGACACCACGCTCGAGATCATCGAGACCTGCGAGAGGCTCGGCGTCGACGTGGTCCTGCTCAAAGGCATCTCGGTGAGCGAGCAGTGGTACCCGCAAGAGCATTTCCGGCCGATGGCCGACATCGATGTGCTGATTCCGCAGGCCGACTACGGGGCTGTGGAAGCCGCCTTGATCGATCTCGGCCACGAGCGGCTGGCCTTCGAGCCCGGACCCGGGCAGCAGCACGGCATTCCGCTGCAGCACCGGGCACGCGGATCGCTCATCGAGCTGCACACCCGGCTGTTCGACGACGACTCGCCGCTGTCGGCGGGCACGCTGTTCGGCACGCCGGTGGTGATGTCCGGGTCGGTGCCCTCATGCTTTCACGGCCGCCCGGTGCGGCGCCTGACGAGCGAGCTGCAACTGGCCTACATCGCCTCGTCGTGGTTCAACGACCTGGCCGAGCGCCAGATTCACCCGAGCTTCATCGCGTCGATGTTCGACGCCGTGTTCCTGCTCAAGGCCAGCGCCGGCACGCTGGACTGGAAGCGCCTGATCGACAGGCTCGACAACGAGCTGGCCGCTGCGTCGCTGCACGCCATGCTGACCTACCTGCCGCGCTTCGGCGTCGAGCGGCCCGATGCGTTGGTGATGGCGCGGCTCGCGTCACGCCAAAAGCTCACCGGTGGCGCGCAGCTTGCGCTGATCCATGCGGCGCTCGATCGCCACCTGATCGCGGCAAAACCTTGGAACCACCTGCTGCCGCTGCCGGTGCCCGGCCGCTACAGCGCGCGCCATCAGATCAGAAAGCGGCTCACCCGCCAGCCTGCACACGCTCAGGTCTGAGGGCCGGGCCGTGAGCGGCTAGTTTTCGAGCAGGGCCTTCCAGCCCTTGTCGTGCAGGCACACGACCAAACCGCGCGTGACCTGCCGCGTCCTGGCATTGGGCTGATGGGCGTCGCCCAGGTCCTTGACGCACGCGCCCATGTCCGCTTCAAGTGACTCCCGGCCGGCGCCGATCTTCCACCACGAACCCACGGTGTAGATGTCCAACGGGCCGGGCGGCGGTGGCGGCGCCACCGCGATGGCCGCAGCGGGCGCTGCTTGGCCTGACGCGGGTTGGGCCGCAGCGGATGGGGTAGCTGCCGCGCTGGCCGTCAACGTTGCGGCGGGTGGTTTGGCACCCGCAGCCGACGCAACGCGCGCGTCACTGCTCGGCGCGACGCTGGCAAACAGGTCCATGTCGTCGGGTTTGCGGATCACCCAGCCCTGGTCTTCCAGGCACTTGTCGGCGGATGTCGCGTCGCCGCTGGCGCGGCACGCCTTGCGCGCCACCTCCAGATCCGCGGGTGTGGCGCCACGCTTGTAGGAGATCTCGCCGCAGCCGCTCAGAAGCCAGGCCACCAGTGCCATCCACACGAGCTTGTTCATGGGTTGTCTGCGCCTCGAGAGGTGCCGTCGCCGAAAAGTGGCGAAGTGTCCCGCAGCGGCCGGACGGTGCGAATACGCCATTTGACGTAGGCGCCGATGGGCAGGTACGCGCGCGCCGCGTCACGCCCGATCAGGTGGCTAAGATGCCCGCCACACTTGGATGACGCCCATGACACAGGCCCCCACCCCCGCGGCTGACGCCTGCGCTGCCGCGACCTTGAACCAGACGCCGCAGCGCGTGTTCGTGATCGGCGCCACCGGCACCATCGGCCGCGCCACGGTGCGTGCGCTGGTGCAGCGCGGGCACGAGGTGGTGTGCTTCGTGCGCCCCCGCGCCGGGGTCAAAGGCGCACTCGCACCCGACGACAGCGCACGGGTGCTCGACGGCGCCACGGTGCGCTTCGGTGATGTGAGTGATGCGGCATCGCTGACGCGCGACGGCTTTTGCGGCGAGCGCTTCGACGCGCTGGTGTCGTGTCTGGCCTCGCGCACCGGCGCGCCGCGCGACGCCTGGGCCATCGACCATCAGGCGCACCTCCACGCGCTGGCGGCAGCCCGGCAAGCCGGCGTGACGCACATGGTGCTGCTGTCGGCCATCTGCGTGCAAAAGCCGCTGCTCGCCTTTCAGCACGCCAAGCTGGCGTTTGAAAAGGCGCTCATCGAATCCGGTCTGACCTACTCGATCGTGCGGCCGACCGCGTTTTTCAAGTCGCTGTCGGGGCAGATTGATCGGGTCAAGCAAGGCAAGCCGTTTCTGGTGTTCGGCGACGGCACGCTCACCGCGTGCAAGCCCATCAGCGACGCCGATCTGGGCGCTTACCTGGCCGACTGCCTGAACGATGCCCACCGCTACAACCGCGTGCTGCCCATTGGCGGGCCGGGCGAGGCGATCACGCCGCGCCAGCAAGGCGAGCGCCTGTTTGCGCTGCTCGGGCAACCGCCGCGCTTCAAGCAGGTGCCCGTCGGTTTGCTCGACGCCATCATCGTGGTGCTTGGCTTCGGCGGGCGGCTGGTGCCGGCGCTGGCGGCCAAGGCCGAGCTCGCACGCATTGGCCGCTACTACGCCACCGAATCGATGCTGGTGCTCGACCCTGTGACCGGGCGCTACGACGCCGCCGCCACGCCGTCGACGGGCACCGACACGCTGTTCGACTTCTACGCCGGCGTGGTGAGCGGTGAGATCGCCCCCGATCGAGGCGACCACGCGGTGTTCTGATCGGCACCCGAACAAAAGCCCGGTTGGCTGGCCCGCTTCAGGCCTGTCCTTGAGCCAAAACAGGTGCGAGCGCAGGTCAGGGGTCAACAATGACGTATCGGTGCGCTGCACGCCTTGTGGCAGCGTGCCTCCACGCCCTTGAAAGAGAGACCCGCCATGAAGCGCAGAAACCTGCTCGAAGCCCTCGCCTCCGCGGCTGGCTGCACCGCGCTGCCGATCTTGGCCGCGCCGTCCCTGCCACCGGTCAAGGTGTTCAAGAACCCTTCTTGCGGCTGCTGCGGCGGGTGGGTCGAACACATGAAGGCGGCCGCTTTCGCGGTCGAAGTCATTTCGGTGGAAGACACCACGGTGGCGCGCAAGCGTCTGGGCATGCCCGACACCTATGGCGCCTGCCACACGGCCAGCGTGGGCGGCTATGTGCTCGAAGGCCATGTGCCGGCGCCCGAGGTCAAGCGGCTGCTGGCCAGCAAGCCCGTGGCCATCGGGCTGGCGGTGCCCAGCATGCCGCCGGGATCGCCGGGCATGGAAGCCAACGGGCGCGAGGATCCGTACGACGTGCTGCTGATCGACCTGGCCGGGCACTCCAGCGTGTTCGCGAGTTACCCGAAGTCCTGAGGCGGCGGCAGGCTGGGCATCCAGCAAGGAGGCGCACATGTGCTTTTCGGCGCAAGCCAGTTTTTCGGTCGGCACGGTGCTGGTCGGGATCGGTGCGCTGAGCTGGCGCGCCGCCCACGGCCGTGGCGAGCGCGCGTTCGCGGCGATCCCGGCGCTGTTCGGGCTGCAGCAGTTCATCGAAGGCGTGCTGTGGCTGAGCGTGACCCGCGATGCGCCGCAAATCGCCGCGGCGATGACCTACGCCTTCGCGTTCTTCTCGCACCTGTTCTGGCCGGTGTACGTGCCGCTGGCCGTGCTGCTCATCGAGCCCGACCGGCAGCGCCAGCGCGCGATCTTCGGCTGCGCGCTGCTGGGCCTGACGGTGAGCTCGTGGCTGCTGTTGTCGATGTCCGAATACGGCGTCGTGGCGCAAGTCCACTCACAGCACATCGAATACGTCTCACGCGGCGACCTGGGGCCGCTGACCATGCTGTCGTACCTGATCGCCACCAGCCTCAGCCCGCTGATCTCCAGCCACCGCACGGTGCGCGCCTTCGGGGCGCTGGCGTTGCTGTCGTTCGTGGCGGCTTACCTCGTGTACTCGGTGTGGTTCATCTCGGTGTGGTGCTACTTCGCAGCGCTGTTGAGCGGCGTGGTGCTGCTGCATTTCAGACACCGCCGCTCACCTGCGCTCGGGTCCAGCATGAGCTGACACCGAATCAAGCCAGAATCCGTGCGAGCCCATGCAGTTCCGGGCGTTTGCCAGACGGGTGACCGGTAGGAACGACTGCATGCGCATTGCAAGACCGAGAGACGACGAAGCCCGCAGCCTGCAAGCGCTGCACGCCCTGGATGTGCTCGACAGCGCGCCCGAAGCGCAATTCGATGCGCTCGTTCAGGCTGCCTCACTCGTGTGCGGCACGCCCATCGCGCTGATCAGCCTCATCGACACCGATCGGCAGTGGTTCAAGGCCAACGTCGGCCTCGGGGGCGTGACGCAGACCTCTCGCGACGTGGCCTTTTGCTCGCATGCGGTGCTCGGCGATGCGCTGTTCGAAGTGCCTGACGCCGCGCTCGACCCGCGTTTTGCGGACAACCCGCTCGTCGTCGACACACCGGGCATCCGCTACTACGCCGGTGTGCCGCTGTGCCTGGGCGACGGCTCGAACATCGGCACCCTGTGCGTCATCGACCGCGAGCCCCGTCTGCTGACGGCGCCTCAGCGCGAGATCCTGACCCATCTGGCCGAAGCCGCCGTCAGGGGTCTGGAGGCGCGCCGCTGGGCGCTGCGTGCGCTCGACCAGCGATCGCGTGCGCAACGCGAAGCCGACGGACTGCTGGATGCGGTGCGCAGCCAGTTCATCGTGTCCATCACCGACACGCGCGGGACGATCATCGAAGCCAACGATGCCTTTTGCGCAATCAGCCAGTACAGCCGTGAAGAGCTCGTGGGCGCCAACCACCGGCTGATCAACTCGGGCCATCACCCCCGCGAGTTCTTTGCCGACATGTGGCAGCGCATCGCCTCCGGTGTGGCCTGGCGGGGTGAGATCTGCAATCGGTCCAAGAGCGGCGCGACCTACTGGGTGGACAGCACGATCGTTCCCCTGTTCGACGACCACGGGCACATCCACCGCTACGTGTCGATCCGCAGCGACATCACGCAGCGCAAGCTGCTCGAATTGCGAGTCGAAAACAGCGAGCGCTTCTTGCGCCACGTCCTCGACAACGTGCCTGCCTTGATCGCCCACATCGACACCGACCAGCGCTACACCCTGGTCAACCAGGCCTACCTCGATTGGGATCACCGCCCGGGTGCGGCAGTCGTGGGACACAGCGTGGCCGAGGTGCACGGGGCACAGGATTACGCGCAGCTCAAGGATGGGCTCGAGCAGGCCTTGCGCGGGCAAGGCAGCGCCTTCGAGGTGGAGATGCAGCGCGGCAACCAGTCGCGTTTCATGCAGGTCACCTACGTGCCTGACCAGCTCGCCTCCGGCCAGGTGGCCGGGGTCTTCTCGATGAAGGTCGACGTCACCGAGCTGCGGCTGGCCGAAGAACGCCTGCACGAGTTGATCGAGTTGCAACCGCGCGGGCTGCTGACCACCGATCTTGAGGGCCGCTGCACCTACACCAACGCAGCCTGGCAGCGCATGGCAGGCCTGACGCTGGAACAAAGCTTGGGCTACGGGCTGCGCACGATGGTGCATCCCGATGACCTGGCGTCCGTTCTGGCCAAGCGTCAACAGGCCCTGGAGCACGGTGGCCCCATCGAAAGCGAACACCGCTACGTGCGCCCGGACGGCGCCACGGTCTGGGTGCGTGCTGCCATCAGCCGGGTCAGCCAGGAGGGGCTTCCTGACAGCATCGTTGCCGTGGTGGAAGACGTGACCGAGCGCCATCACCTCGACGAGGCGCTGGCCGAGCGCAGCGCCGAGCTCGCCCGCACCAACCGCGAACTGGAGCTGCTGGCGAGCGAACAAAAAGCGCTGCTCGACAACGACCTCATCGGCATCGTCAAGCTGCGCGGGCGCATGGCGGTGTGGGCCAACCGTGGCCTGGAACGCCTCTTCGGCTACGGACCATCGGAATTGGTCAACCAGCCCTCACGCATCCTCTATGTCGACGACGAGAGCCACCGCGCTTTAGGCGAGTCGGCCTACCCGTACCTGCATCGCGGCGAGCGCTACCGAGCGCAATTGCAGATGCGGCGCAAGGACGGCCGCAAGATCTGGGTTGACCTGAGCGGTGCGTTGCTGTCGGCCGCAAAGGACGAATCGATGTGGGTGATGACCGACATCACGCCGCTGAAAGAAGCCGAGTTGAACCGCCTGCGCACCGTGGAGCTCGAAGCCGAAAACCGCCAGCTCCTCGAGACCAGCCGCCTCAAAAGCATGTTCCTGACCAACATGTCGCACGAGATGCGAACGCCGCTCAATGCGGTGATCGGTTTTGCCGGCCTGCTCGAGGCGGGTGCCGTGAGCCCGCAGTCGCCCAAGTTCAAGAGCTTCCTCGCGCAGATCACCACGAGCGGCAAGCAACTGCTGCAGCTGATCGAGACCGTGCTGGACTTTGCCCAGGCCGAAGCGGGCAGGATCGAGTTCCACCCCACGCTCGTGCGCCTGCCCGACCTGCTGGGCGAGGTGGTCGCGATTCTCAAAGACGAGGCCGAGCACAAGCATGTCGAGGTGATCACCGACGTTGACGCCAGCGTGGCCGAACTGGTCATCGACCCGATGCGCCTGAAGCAGGTGATCTCTGGCTACCTGTCGAACGCGATCAAGTTCACACCCGGCCCGGGCCAGGTCACGATCCGTGCCCTGCCCGAGTCCGTGGAGAGCTTGCGAATCGAAGTCGAAGACCACGGCATCGGCATCGCTGAGGCGGACTTGCCCAAGCTCTTCAGCCAGTTCCAGCAGCTCAGCGAAGGCAACACCAAGGCCTACCAGGGCACGGGCATGGCACTGGCGCTGGCGCGCGTGCTGGTCGAAGCGCAAGGCGGATCGGTGGGGGTGCGCACCAAGCAGGGTTCGGGCAGCGTGTTCTGGCTGGTCTTGCCGTGCCGCCGGGGGGCATGAGGCGCAGCCAGTGACGTTGTCATCGGACAGCGCTGACGGGGCCTCGAGCCGGCTCCCGACATGTGACGGGCACATGCCGGGCTGGAAGTTGCCGGCATCACGGAATCACTGAAACTGCCCGTTCACCCCATCGAAAAAAAACGTCAACCCTCTCGGTCTCCAAGGACCGAACGGGTTGACGCAAAGGTGGAAGGGGGTGCGGGTCAAGACCGCAACGGAGGTGTTGGCGTCCCGGGGGTTGAGAGTCGCGTCACTCAACGCCCCGCCTGGGGTCGTTCCTGACCACTGGCTCGCAGCGCGCCCATCGCGCTGGTCAGGGCGTTGTCCAGGGCGGAGGACCAGTCACGCGCGATCGAAGTGACCACGACCCTGCCGCAGCGCACGGTCTTGAGTTCGACCAGACACCTCTTGTCAACACCGCCACTCGGCGCGACAACGTCGGACAGCTCGACGGTGGCCGTTGGCACCAGCCACGCCATCCGGCGCATCACGAAGTTGACCCGCTGCACCACCGGGTCACGAAACTCGTCGCTCTGAGCGGCCTGCGATGTGAAGAAAACCTGCACTGCGATCCCTATTGGTTGAAACGGGCTCGACCATAGAGCCGACAGCCCCACCGGCAAAGCAGATAATTCCTCATCCACAGTTCCGTAAATCCTGAATATGAGTCTGAGCTTCAGTTACCGGCACCTGTACTACTTCTGGGTCGTCGGCAAGGAGGGCGGGATCTCGCGCGCGGCGGCCAGGCTCGACATGGCGGTGCAAACGGTCAGCACGCAGGTGCGCGAACTCGAGCGATCGCTGGGCTACGAGTTGCTCAAGCCCGCCGGGCGCGGGCTGGTGCTGACGGAGGCCGGCGTGGCGGCCATGCAGCAGGCAGAACAGATCTTTTCTCTGGGTGAGCATCTGCCGGCATTCGTGCGCGATGCCGTCAGCGCACCGAGCATGAGGCTCGCCGTGGGGGTATCGAACGGGCTGCCCAAACTGGTCGTGCGCAGCTTGATGCAGCCGGTGATGGATGAACCACATCTTCGGTTGCTCTGCCGCGAGGGAGAAATTTCGGAATTGCTGGCCGACCTGGCGCTGCACCGCCTCGATCTGGTGCTGACGGACCGCGCGGCCCCGCCCAATGCGAACGTCAAGGTCTACAGCCATTCGCTGGGCGCCTCTGCGCTGGCCTGGTACGGATCGCCCAAGCTGGCTGCTGCGGCGCGCCGTGGATTTCCGCAGTCGCTCGCCAAGGTCCCGGTGATCTTGCCCACGCCCCGCGTGGCGGTGCGTGCGCTGCTCGACCAGTGGTTCGAAAAACAGGGCGTTCGACCGCGCATCGTTGGCGAATTCGATGACAGCGCGCTGCTCAAGACCTTCGGGGCCAGCGGCATGGGCGTGTTCCCGGCGGTGGAGATGGTTCACGAGGAACTGGAGACCCGGTATGGGGTCAAGCCGATCGGACCCTGCCAGGGCGTCAAGGAGCAGTTCTTCGCCATCGGCACCGAAAGAAAGGTGCACCACCCGCTGGTTCAGCGCATCCTGGAAGAGCGTATGGCGCTGACCTGCCCCTTGCCGACCGGGGCACCCCACATCCAGCGACCACCGCGACACAAGTCGTGATGCGGTGACGAAACCAGGCTTGTCGCGACATCCAATGACCGTGACGGCTCGGTGAGAATCTCGCCACCCCCCCAAGGAGAACGACGATGGGTCTGATGATCTTGATTGCGGTGGCCATCGCTGGCGTGTTTGCGGTCAGCGTCTACAACAGCCTGGTGAGCGTGAAGAACGCGGTGTCCAAGGCGTGGGCCAACATCGACGTGCTGCTCAAGCAGCGCCACGACGAGCTGCCCAAGCTGGTGGACACCTGCAAGCAGTACATGCAGCACGAGCAGAACACGCTCGAGAAGGTGATCCAGGCACGCGCCAAGGTGGCCGACGCCCGCGTGGCGCAGAACATGGGCGCTCTGGGCGCGGCCGAAGGCGCGTTGCGCAGCGGTCTGGGCAACCTGCTTGCGCTGGTCGAGTCGTATCCCGAGCTCAAGGCCAACGAGCAGTTCTTGCATCTGCAGTCGCGCATCAGCGGGCTCGAGAACGCCATCGCCGACCGGCGCGAGTTCTACAACGAGAGCGTGAACATCAACAACGTGCGCATCGAGGAGTTTCCTGAACTGCTGATCGCGCGCTGGTTCAACTTCAAGCGCTTCGAGCTGCTGCAGTTCACGGCCGAAGAGCTCAAAGACGTCGACATCGGCCAGCGCTTCGGCGCCTGAGCGCCGTGGCGTTGCCCGGTTCCTGGGGACTGCCCGACCGCGCTGATCTGCGCGACCGGTTTCGCCAGCTCCTGACATCCGCAGGCTACCTGGGCTTGCTGGCGGTGGCCTTGCAGGTGGGCCGCGCGTCGGGCCAGCTGACCTGCCTGGGGCTGATGGCAGCGCTGGGTTTTCTGGCCTGGGCCGCGACCTACAAGCGCGCGCGGGCGATCGCCGACATCGCCACGTCGCGCATCGGCGCTGCCGCCCAGGGCTACGTAGAGCTGATCGGGCACGCCAGCGGTGCGGCCAGCGAGACGGTCATCACGCCATATGGCGGCGTGCCGTGCATCTGGTACCGCTACCGCAGCTACTCACGCAGCGGGCGCGACGGCGACTGGCAGGAGACCGACCACGGCTCGAGCAACGTCACCTTCGAGATCTCAGACGGCAGCGGCGTGTGCCGCGTCGACCCCGACCACGCCGAGGTGATCGCGCCGCAAAGCCGCACCACCTACCAGGGTGACGACAAGCACATCGAAGAGTTCTTGCTGCGCGGCAGCTTGATCTACGTGCTGGGCGAGTTCAGCACGCTGGGCGGCGCGCACACGGCACTCAGCGTCAGCGAGGATGTGCGCGAGCTGCTGAGCACCTGGAAGCAAGACCCGGTGGAGCTCAAGCGGCGCTTCGATCTGGACGGCAACGGCGAAATCGACATGCACGAGTGGGAACTGGCCCGGCGCCTGGCCACCCGCATGGTCGAAAAGGAACACCGCGAGATTCGCAACATTGGCGACTCGCACATCGTGAGGGCCCCGGCCGACGGGCGCTTGTTCCTGATCTCGACCCTGCCCCCCCACAAGCTGCGCCAGCGCTTTGTGTGGTGGAGCCTGCTGCACCTGAGCGTGGGCGTGCTGGCGCTGGGATCCATCGTCTGGTTGCAGCGCTGAGACCGCCACATCGACAGGTCCTCGGGACTTGCGGCGATGCGGATGGTGGGTGATTCGGCTCAGGTCTTGCGCGAGCGCGGGGCGGCACGGCGCTTGGGCTCGGTGGGCGCCGCGCGCGCCGGCGTGAGGTCGCCGGTGCCGCTGGCCTGCTCAAGCCACAGCAGCGTGTCGATGTGCGACATGAAGGCGTCGAGGTACTCGGGCGACACATCGCGCATCGTTTGCAGCGCGCGGTTCACCAGGTGCGATGAGTTCAACGGCCCGGCCATGGCGGGCACTTGCGCCAGCGCCTCGCGCAAGCGCTGATCGGCGCGCAGCCGCGTCCAGGTGCCCTTGAACGCGGTCACCGACTTCAAGGGCGCGGGAGGCGCCATCGTCGACAGGGGTGCCGACCTGGGCGCATCAGCCTGGCGCGGCGAACCGGGCGGCGGCGTCTGGCCGGGCGATGCCGGCAGGCGACCGAGCCGGTCGATCAGCTCGGACAGCGCGTCCAGCGCACCGAGGCGCGCTGCGGGTTCGCTGTTCTCGATGAAGGTCTGGGAGGTTCTGGACGCGCCGAGTGGGAGCGCAGCGTGCCGCGCCAGCAGCGCATGCACCCGCCGCATCAGCCACTCGCGCGCTTCGCCGTGTTGCGCAGCGGCCCGCCGAGCCAGCGCCTCGATGACGGCGAAGCCCACCGGATCAGCCTGCGCCGCGCCGCTGGCGCGACCGGCCTCGAGCGCCGCCGACGGATCGACAGCGCCCTGCCCGGCTTCAGCGGCCGTGCCCAAGCTCACCGCGGCGTCGAGCTGGCTCATGCGGGCTTGGCGGGCGCCGGCTTGGGCCGCGGCGTGGGCGCCATCTCGACGCGCCGGTTGAGCGCGCGGCCGGCCGCATCGGTGTTCGAGGCCACCGGCTGCTCGGCGCCGAACGCGGCGGCGAACACCGCCGACGGCGGCACGCCGTCTTCGATCAACGCACGCGTGACGGTCAAGGCGCGCTGGGCCGAGAGCTCCCAGTTGTCGGCGAACTTGGTGCCGCCGCCGTCGCGCATCTGGCGGTCGTCGGTGAAGCCGCTGACCATGAGCACGTCGTCGCGCGCGGCCAGATAGACCACCAGCGGCGCGGCCAGCGTCTTGAGCAACTGGCGACCGTCAGGCTGCAGTTGGGCCGAATTGAGCGCGAACAGCACGCTGCCGCTGATGCCGATGCGCCCGTTGGCGAGCGTCACGCGCCCGGCCGCCAGCGGGCCGGCCAGCGCGCGTTCGAGTGCCGCGAGGCGTTGCGCTTCGGCCTGGCGCTGCTGCACCTCGGTCTTGAGCCGCTGGGCCAGATCGAGCTGCAAGCCCACGGCGCACACCAGGATCAGCACGAAGGCGCCCAGCAGCCCGGCCATCAGGTCGCCGAACACGGCCCACACGGGCGCGGTGGCTTCGCCGCCCTCGTCGAGTTCGTCGTGTGTGGTCATGCTGCGCCGGGAGCGCCCGCGGAGGTTTTGGCCAGTTGCTGCAAGTCATCGACGATCTGCTTTTGCGAGCCCAGCGTCAGGTCGATGATTTCGCGCGCCTGCGCCACGTAGTAGGCCAGCTGCTCATCGCTGCGCGCCATCGAGTGGCCGAGCGCCGACTCGATGCGCTGCAACTGCGCCATCAGCTGCTCGCTGGCGCGGCTGAACAGCTGCACGGCCATGCCGAAGCCCTCGCCCAGGCTGGCCACTTCGGCCGCGCTGCCGGTGACCTGCGCGGCCACGCTTTGCAGCGTGCGCGATTCGGCCTCGACCGTGTGCGCAAAGCGCGCGCCCACCCGGTCGAGCACGTCCGTGGTGGCGTGCACCAGCGCGTCGATGGCGCTGCGCTGCTCGGTGCTGGCGTGGTTGACGGCGTCGAGCAAACCGCCCAGCGTGGTCATCAGGCGGTTGCGCTCATCAAGCGCCGCGTTGTCGCGCACGAGGCTGTCGCTGAGCGCGCTGCGCAGCTCGCCGATGACCTGGGCCGCAGCGCGCGGCGCAGCCGAGGCGGCTTCCACCAGCTGCGTGATCTCGCCGATGGTGGCGCGGGCGTGCACCTCGGCTTGTGCGGTGATGGTCTGCGCGGTGTTCTCGAGCGTCGTGCAGATGCGCTGCTGGCGCTCGGCCGCAGCCGCGCCGTCGTGCTCGGCCTGGCGCTGCAGCGTGGCGGTGACCATGGCCAAGCCGTCGTGGAAGGCGCTCATGCGCTCGTGCTCGCGCGTGGTGGCAGCGGCGTCCATGGCGGTGTGGGCCTCGGCCACGCTGCGCAGCAATGCGGCGCTGTGCTGCTCGAAGCCGTCAAGCAACCCTTGCGTGACCGACTGGCTGTGGCGCTGCTGGTCGGCCAGCGCCGAGTGCCAACGCTCGGCCAGCGTGGTGACGGTGCTGTCGAGGCGCGCCGTCACGCCGTCGAGCTGGCGCTGCACTGCGGCGCTCAGGGACTCGTGCAGCGTGGCGCTCTCGCGCGCCAGGCCGGCCATCGTCGACAGCACGGCCGGCTCGATCGCCGCACCGGCGAGCCGCGCGCTCTCGTTCAGGCTGGTCTTGAGCGAGCGGTCGACCGACTCAGCCAGCCCCGTGTAGGCGCGCTGCGCCTCGCCCTGGAACTGCGCCTGGCTGGCCAGCAAGCGGTCTTGCAGCGCCTGTCCCTGGCGTTCCATTTGCGTGACCAGCGCGTGCATCTGCGTGACCAGCGCGGGCAGCACTTCGGCTTGCACGCTCATCAGGCGCAGCGATTCCTCGCGCTGGTGGGCGCGTGAAAACACCCGCAAGGTCGTGGCGATGAGCGCATCGAGCTGCTGCGCGCAGCGTTGACGCTCGCGCCGCGACAGCGCCGACATCAGCCCCAGCATCGCCGAGGCCGCCACGCCGGCCACCGAGGTGCCAAAGGCCAGCCCCAGCCCCTTGACCGGCGCGGCCAGCGAGGCGCGGATGGCTTCCACATCGGTGGCGTTTTCCAACGCGATGCCCGTGCCGCGCAGCGTGACGACCATGCCCAGGAAGGTGCCCAGCATGCCCAGCAGCACCAGCAAGCCCGTCACATAAGGCGTGAGCGCCGGGCCGGGCAGCGCCACGCGCTCGCCTTCCACGCGCAGCCGCACGGCGTTTTGCAAGCCGCCGGGCAAGCGGGCCAGCCAGTGGCCCAGATCGCCCGGCGCTTCGGTCGTGGTGTGGAGCACTTGCGCCAGGCCGCCGGTGGCCTGGTCGAAGCGGCGCAACTCCATCGCCCCCATCACGAAGAAGCCGCCGATGAGCGCCACCAGCGCCAGCGCCAGCGGGTTGCCCGGCACGTATCCGGCCCCCACCCAGACGATGGCGAGCAGGCCCACGGTGAAGGCGGCGTGATGGAGTGATCGGTTCATGTCGGTGGGGGGGTGTTCAATGCGTCGAGCAGGCCTTGGGCCGGCAGCAGCCTGTGCGCCAGTTCGGCCCGCAACACGCGGTCCATGTCATCGCGAAACGCAGCCACCCAGGCGGTGTCGCCCGACGCGGCGCGCTGCAACTGCGCGAAGTGCGATTGCAGCCGCAGCAGCACCATGCCCAGCAAGCCGCGTTCACGCGCAGCCAGCGTCTGGTCCATCACGGCATCGATGGCGGCCAGTCGTGCCAGCGCGCTCGAGCGCCGCGACAGCGCATCGCGCAGCCGCTGGCGCAGCGCACCGATGGCCGCTTCCATCGCCTGCTGCTGATCGATGCAGTGGCGGCGGTACGGGGCGAAGTCGATCGCGCCCGAGGCGCCTTCGCGCGGGCCGGCGGCGATGGCCGCCTCAAGCGTGGCGCGCACGCGCTCGAAGTCGGCGGCCTCGGCGAGCGGCGCAGCCGCGCGGCTGCGGGCCGGCGCTGTCGGACTGTTGTTCAACGCCGCAGACAGCGAGGCCGCGTCGGTCCACTTGAGCCAGTGACCCAGACGCTCGGCGAAAGCCGGACGTGCCTGGGCCGGTGGTGAGCCTGCAAAGCAGGCCAGGAGGCGGGTGAGTTCCGAACCGGCAACGCCCGGGCTGGGTGACCCGTGCAACATGGTGGCCAGTGGGGGGGGGGTACAGGAGGAAGGGCGCGCAGTTTACTACCCGGGTCGGCGACACTGCCCCCCATGGAACCTGCCCACTTGATTCGCACCTCGACCTGGCTGCTCGCAGCCGCTGCCGCCTTCGGCCTCGTGATGGCGGTGATCCGTTTTGCGAGGGACGCCGGCCCGCCGGCGCTTTTGTCCAAGGTTCACGGCATCCTGACGTGCTCGGCCATCGCCATCCTGAGCTACGGCTGGGCCACGGTGGGCTTGCCTCATCTGGCGTCGGTCGCGCTGGTGTTGCTGCTGATCACGGCCTCGGCCGGTCTGGCCACCAGCCAGGCCTGGCGCTGGATGCAGCCGTCGAACATTCAGCTCTTGCTGTTCGGTCACTTGTCGATGGCTGCTGCGGGATTTTTCCTGCTGCTGGCGTCCAGCCCGCCCTAGCGGAGCTCAGGCGGCGGTCTGGGCGTGAGGCGCCGCTGCGTGGGCTCGCGCCAGACGCACGCTGACCATCGAGCTGTTCACCGCCGTGCTCTGACCGAAGTCGGCCGTGTTCGGCTCGTGCAACACGTTGACGTTGGCCCCGCCGCCCTCGCCCGCCAGCCAGCGCGACTTGTAGACGACCACCACACCGCGAACGACCCACGGCGCCGCGCGGGCGCGCAGGCTGAGTTCGCCCGAGTCGTTCCACACCACCACCGCATCGCCGTCGGCCACGCCGAGCAGCGTCAGGTCATCGGGATGGACGTGGGCGGCGTCCTCGCCGAGCTGGCGCTCGATCTTGGGGTCGTTGCCGTACGAGCTGTTCATCAGCCACGCCGATGACGGCGAGAGCAGCCGCAAGCGGCCCGGCTCGCGCGGCTCGACGATGGGCGTGGGCGAGGCGTTCGGCACGGGGGCATCGGGGGGCGTCGATTCGATCTCGATGCGACCGCTGGGCGTGGGGAATCGGCCATCGGCGAACTGCACGAAGGGCGTCTCGCCGAACAGCATCGTTCCCTGCGTGGCCAGCGTCTGGAATGACACGCCGGCGTCCTTGAGCAACGTGGCCAGCATGCTGTCGTCAGGCTCGTGCAGCTCGGGTTCGCTGTAGCCCATCGCCCCGGCGAGGCGGCGAAAGATCTCGGCGTTGGGCAGCGCCTGGCCCGGCGGATCCATGGCGCGTACCTGTGCCGAAATGCGGTGCTCGAAGTACGGGTAGATCAGGTCGTCGAACTCGAGCGATGACGCTGCCGGCAGCACGATGTCGGCGTAGCGCACGGTGTCGGTCTCGAACAGATCAATGACCACCGTCATCAGGTCGTCGCGGCACAGCGCTTGTTTGAGCTGGCGCTGGTTGGCCGACGAGGCGACCGGGTTGCTGTTCCACACCACCAGCGCATCGCTCTTCGCGGCATCGGCCAACTCGGCGGCCAAGTCGAAGTGGCTGATCTTGCGCAGCGGCCCGCGGGCCAGGTGCGGCGCCTCCATGAACGACGACGACACGCCCCTCGATTGCGGATCGTTGTAGTACAGGAAACCTGCCCCGGCACGGCCCAGGTTGCCCGTGGCCGCGGGCAGCAAGCCGAACGAGCGAACGATGTTGCCGCCCGTGCGCTGCCGTTGCAGCCCGATGCCCAGCCACAGAAGCGACGGCCCCTGCGCGTAGAGCTGCGCGGCCTGCCGCATCAAGGCTTCGGACACACCCGTGACCGCGACGGCTTGCGCCACCGACAACCCATCGAGCTGCCGGTCGATCGACGCCCAGCCCAGCGTGTGGTCGGCCAGATAGCGACGGTCGAGCCAGCCCTCGTCACGCATGAGCCGCAACAACGCGAAGGCCAGCACGGCGTCGGTGCCGGGGTACGGCTGCAGATGAAGGGTGGCCATCGCCGCCGTCTCTGTGCGCAGCGGGTCGATGACGATCAGGTCGCCCTTGAACTCGCCCAGCCAGTGCTTGTGCACGTGCGGCGCGCTGTGCGACGGGTTGGCGCCCACCACCATCACGCAGTTCGCATGGGCGATTTGCCGCGGATCGAACCCGATGCCGGAGTCGCCGTACATCGCCAGCAGCGCGTCGTGTCCCGCCTGATCGCAGATCGTTCCGGGGATGACCTCGGTCGCGCCGAGCCGGTTGAAGAACCGCATCGGGAAGGTGCGGCCGATCTCGCCGCGCGTGCCTTGAAAGTGGGTGTGCAGGACCGTATCGCCGCTGCCCGTCCTGGCAGTGATCCGGGTGAAGTTGTCGGCGATGCGAGCCAGCGCGTCGTCCCAGCTGATGGGCCGAAAGTGACCTTCGCCCTTACAGCCGACGCGCAACAGCGGCTGCGTCAGACGCCGGGCCGGGTCGAGCCAGGCGCCGTTGTAGGCGATCGAGCACTTGCCGCACAGCTTGCCCCGGTTCAGCGGGTGGTCGGGGTCCCCGCGCACGCTCAGGCCCTGGCCGGCTCGGCTGGTGACCACCATCCCGCAAGCGTCATAGCAGTCGCGCGCGCAGGTGGTTTTGACGTGACGCACACCGTCCCCATCAAGGGCTGGATCTGGCGTCGTGGCGTGTGCGGGTTGAGCAAGCGTCATGGGATCAATGTAGCGGCTGCCGGTGTGTGCGTCGGCGAAGCCAGACCCGGTCGGTGAAGTCCCGTTTGGTGCCGAGGCATGCCTGGGCTTTTGCACGAGAGCGTTTCCATGGCTGCGCCATCCGCATCACGGTTGCATTGAGTCTCGACAAGGCCGGCGCGTCCATCGGGGCGCTCAATGCAGCTCACTGGCCCACAAGGAGACCCGATGCATGCATTCAAAGACCTTTTTACTTCCGACGTCGGCCTCATGAGCCTGGCGGTCATCGTCCTCGTGCTGGGGACCGGTGTGTTCGTGATCCGCTATGCGCTCAAGCACATGCGCGATGAGGAGGCCACCGCGCGGCTGCGGCGCTGAGCGGGGGGGCGGTGACGCTCAAGCCACCGCGGGCGCCGGCCGTTGCGCGGGTGGCGCCGGACGCAGCGTGATCACGCCGGACCAACCCATGCCGCGATAGGTCTCGTAGCCCGGGGTCTTGGCGTAGCCCAGCAAGGTGCCGTCCCGGGATCGCAACTGGCCGGTAGGTTGATTGAGCGCGGGCAGGTTCATCACCTCGCTGAGCACGCCCTGCCCGTCCGATGCGGCGATGACGCGGTGGTTGGAGTCGAGGATGAGCGCGCGTCCTCGTTCGCGTTCCTCGTCGCTGAATTTCACGCCGCACACCACCGCCTGCGCTTGGGTTTGCCAATCAAAAAAGATCACCAGTGCGCCGAGCGGCTCGCCATGCGCTTCGCCGCCGCGCCGAATGGCGGTGCTGTACGACGCCACCATCGCATGGCCCAACGGCTCAAGCACTTCAATGTCGGTGGAGGCAAAGTCGTTGCCGCTGGCCGTGGCCATGGCGCTTTCGAACCAGGGTTGTCCGCGCACATCGCTGCCCATCACGCCGGGGTAGCGCTCAGGTCTGCCGTTGGCCAGCACACGGCCGCTGGCGTCCACCACCCACAAGTCGAGATACACCGTGTAGCTGTCAAGGATCACCCCGAGGCGTTGGCTGACGTGCGCCGCGCTGGCCACATCGCAGTGGGTCACGGCCTCGACCACCGCCGAATCGGTGGCCCACCAGCGCACATCGCACGAGCGCTCGTAGAGGTTGCGGTCGATGATGTCGATGAGGTTGAGCGCCAGATCGGTGAGGCGCTGCCCCTGCTGAGATTCCATGCGCCGCAGCACCTCGTCACCCAGCTCGGCCAGCCGCTTGATCTCGGTGGCCAGATCCAGCGACAGCGAGTTGGCCAGCTCACCAATCTGCGCGGACACCCGCTTGACCTCGCGCGCGACCACGACGAAGCCGGCACCTGCAGCCCCCGCGCGCGCTGACTCGATCAGCGCGTTGATGGCCAGGTACGACGAGGCCCGGTTGATCTCGTTGATGCCATCGATCTTTTGCTCGGCCAGCTTGCCCAGCCGCTGAGCCAACTCGACGATTTCATAGGGGTGTGCCATCACGGATCTCCGAGCCGGAAGTTGCGAATCGCGTGGCACCAGTCTCAACGGCCCGGCAGGCAGGGCAACACCAGAAAAGCGGCCGGATTTTTCTCAACCGCACCCGGTTGGCGCATCGCAGGACGGCCGTGGCTGAAAACGCCCGGCAATCCCTGAGGCGGTGCGTCATCGCACCGAATTGAACCGGTGCCGCGCGTTCTTCTAAGGAGCTGTGCGCGCAGCCAGGTGGCGCAGGTACGCGATGAGGGCATCGATGTCGGCATCAGGGATCACGCTGGCATCGAAGGCCGGCATCATCTGCTGCGGCCACTTGCGCACGGCGGCGGGATTGCGGATGAGCGCTCGCAGCCCCACCTCGCTGAGGTAGCGGGTGGCCGGCATCGGACGCAGCAAGTCGGGCCCGACGGCGCCTTCGCCATTGCCGGCCAGACGATGGCAGGCCAGACAGTTGGCCATGAAAACCGCCTGACCGCGCCGCGCCGGGGCCTTTGCCGGCATTGCCGCATCAACGGCCAGCGCCGGCCAGCGCTGCACAGGAGAGTCCACTGCCGTCATCGACGCCAGCGCGTAGGGCCATTGCTCAGGCGAAATGCCCGCGCGCTCGGCGTTCTCCCAGATCAGGAAAAAAGGACCTGCCGAGGTGGTCTGGCCAGGCAGTGGCGGCCAGGGTCGGGTTGGATCGTCCACGGCGATCCAGGGTGTGGCAGCGCCCTTGAGAAGTTGGCTCGGCAACTGCGCCACGAAGCCGTCGGTGGCACGCATCTCGAAGGTGTCGGCCGCATCGGCGGGCAGTTGGGCGAGCAGCGCACGCAAAGGTACAGCGCGATAGGTGGTGGCACGGCCGTAGGCAGGATCGCGCGGCACGGCCACGGTGGCGGCATCGCTGCGCGCCAGCAACTCGGTGCCGGTGAACGTTCGCGTCACGCCGCCCGCCGAAATCGTCAGGGACGCAGCGACGATGGACTCACTCGGGGCGGCGCTCGGCGCCGATGACTCTGTGCCAGGTGGGCTGGCAAGTGCGTTTGGGGCGCACGCGGTCAAAGTGACGGCGATCAGACCCAGAACTGCAAGGCGGGTACGGCTCACGACAAACTCCTCAAACGCCCTCGATGGCGCGGGGCGATGATGCCCTGAAGAAAAGATCAGACCGGGTCTTTGCCCGCAGCCCCGCGCGGGCCTGGACGAAAAAAAGCCCTTCACGGGGAAGGGCTTGGTCTGACTGGCGGCGTTGCCGTCAGGATGCCGCTGCTGAGGAGGTTGCAACCACCGCCTTCGCTGGCTGGGTGCCGTCCGACTTGCGGCGCTTCCTGCCGCTTGCTGTCTTGCGGACTTGCTTGGCGGAGATGGTTCTCTTGCCTACACGCTTCTTCTTTGCCAGTGCCATTTCAATCCTCCTGAGTAAAGAGGCTGAGGATAACCGTGGCACGGGTTCGGCTGATGCTCGGTTGGTGCGTCAGGCCCGCGTAGCACGGGTCTGGACGAAAAAAAGCCCTTCGCGTGGAAGGGCTTGGTTTCACTGGCGGAGCCGGAGGGATTCGAACCCTCGATGCAGGTTTTGCCCACATACTCCCTTAGCAGGGGAGCACCTTCGGCCACTCGGTCACAGCTCCGCAGCAAAGCAACACGAATTCTAACTGCTCGCCCTTGCGAGCGGTGCGCTCAAACTGGTGCTTGTTCGAGGTCAAAGGCCTTGTGCAGCGAGCGCACGGCCAGTTCCATGTACTTCTCGTCGATCACCACGCTGGTCTTGATCTCGCTGGTGGTGATCATCTGGATGTTGATGCCTTCGGCGCTGAGCGTGCCGAACATCTTGCTGGCCACGCCCACGTGCGAGCGCATGCCGATGCCCACGATGCTGACCTT